>DATFLG010000273.1:0-5403 GCA_035267985.1 Gammaproteobacteria bacterium
CCTGAAGACCAAAGACCGGCGAGTATACCGGGCTCCGGGGGCCGTTTCACAGTCGCCCCCAGTCCCCTGAACGGCGTGAAACTGGATCTGGCCGTCATTGTCTGCCTGGGTGTGGGCCTGTGGCTGGCGGCGGGCCGGGTACTGGACAGCGCCGCCGCCCAGCTCGCGGTCCTGGCCCTGGGGGGCGTGGCCGGCGCCGCCTGGGTGGTGTTGCGTGCCCGGCGCATCCTGGCCCGGCATCGCGACCCCGCGCCGCGGGCCTGACCGGCCGCCTGGATCATGGCCCGCACCAAGAGCAGCCGGCGCTGGCTGGACGAGCACTTCAGGGACGAGTACGTGCGCCGCGCCCAGCGGGAGGGCTACCGCTCCCGGGCGGTGTACAAGCTCGACGAGATCCAGCAGCGCGATCATCTGCTCAAGCCGGGCCAGACGGTGGTGGACCTGGGCGCCGCCCCCGGGGGCTGGGCCCAGTACGCCGGCGCCGTGGTCGGACACCGGGGCCGGGTGTTCGCTCTGGACATCCTCCCCATGGACCCCCTGCCCGGGGTGCGCTTCATCGAAGGTGACTTCCGGGAACAGGCGGTGCTGGACGCGTTGACGGAGGCCCTGGAAGGTCGCCCCGTGGACCTTGTAATGTCCGATATGGCACCCAATATAAGTGGCATGGACGCCGTGGATCAGCCGCGGGCCATGTATCTGGCCGAGCTGGCCCTGGATGTGGCCCGGCAGGTGCTGCGCCCGGGCGGCGATCTGGTGGTGAAGGTGTTCCAGGGCGAGGGTTTCGAGCCCTTCCTGCACCAGATGAGGACGGCTTTCGAGCGGGTTTCCAGCCGAAAACCACGGGCTTCCCGGGGACGTTCCCGCGAGGTTTATCTGGTGGCTAGGAACCATAAAGTGTAGTAAGGTCTAAACAAAGCCTGTGCTGCGGCCGATGAGGTCGATAGCGCATGCCGGAGACGGACCAGAGCCGACGCTGACCCGAAGGAGCAGCGCAGGGGTAGATGCCTTGAACGACATGGCGAAGAACTTGATCCTGTGGGTGATCATCGCGATCGTCCTCATGTCTGTATTCAACAATTTCGGGCCGCCGGCGCCGCGCAGCGAAGCCGTCACCTACTCGAAGTTCATATCCGACGTCCGCAACGGGCAGGTCCAGAGCGTGGTCATCGACGGGCGCACCGTCCATGGCGAGCTGGGCAATGGTGACAAGTTCACCACCTACGCCCCCAACGATCCCAAAATGATCGATGATCTGCTGGGCAACGGCGTGCAGGTCAAGGTCAAGCCGCCGGAGCGGGAATCCCTGCTCATGCAGATCTTCATTTCCTGGTTCCCGATGCTGCTGCTCATCGGCGTGTGGATATTCTTCATGCGCCAGATGCAGGGCGGTGCCGGCGGCCGCGGGGCCATGTCCTTCGGCAAGAGCCGCGCGCGCATGCTGAGCGAAGATCAGGTGAAGATCACCTTCACCGATGTCGCCGGCGTGGAAGAGGCCAAGGAGGAAGTGGCCGAGCTGGTGGAATTCCTGCGTGATCCGGCCAAGTTCCAGCGCCTGGGGGGCAAGATTCCCCGGGGCGTGCTCATGGTGGGCCCGCCGGGCACCGGCAAGACCCTGCTGGCCAAGGCCATCGCCGGCGAGGCCCGGGTGCCGTTCTTCACCATTTCAGGGTCGGACTTCGTGGAGATGTTCGTGGGTGTGGGCGCCTCCCGTGTCCGGGACATGTTCGAGCAGGCCAAGAAGCATGCCCCCTGCATCATCTTCATTGACGAGATCGACGCCGTGGGCCGCCATCGCGGCGCCGGCCTGGGCGGGGGCCACGACGAGCGCGAGCAGACCCTCAACCAGCTGCTGGTGGAGATGGACGGTTTCGAGGGCAACGAAGGCGTGATCGTGATGGCGGCCACCAACCGCCCCGACGTGCTGGATCCGGCCCTGCTGCGGCCCGGGCGCTTCGACCGCCAGGTGGTGGTGCCTCTGCCCGACGTGCGGGGCCGGGAGCAGATCCTGCGGGTGCACATGCGCAAGGTGCCCACCGGCGACAACATCGAGCCGGGCATCATCGCGCGTGGCACCCCCGGTTTCTCGGGCGCCGATCTGGCGAACCTGGTGAACGAGGCGGCTCTGTTCGCGGCCCGCGCCAACAAGCGCCTGGTGGACATGATCGACTTCGAGAAGGCGAAGGACAAGATCATGATGGGCGCGGAAAGGCGCTCCATGGTGATGAGCGAGGAGGAGAAGAAGCTCACGGCCTACCACGAGTCGGGCCACGCCATCGTCGGTCTGCTGGTGCCGGATCACGACCCCGTGCACAAGGTGACCATCATTCCCCGGGGCCGCGCCCTGGGCGTGACCATGTTCCTGCCCGAGGACGACCGCTACAGCTACAGTCGCCGGCGCCTGGAGAGCCAGATCTCCAGCCTGTTCGGCGGGCGCATCGCCGAGGAGCTGATCTTCGGGCCCGAATACGTCACCACCGGCGCCCAGAACGACATTCAGCGCTCGACGGAAATCGCCCGGAACATGGTCACCAAGTGGGGCCTGTCGGACAAGCTCGGACCGCTGACCTATGGCGAGGACGACGGCGAGGTGTTCCTGGGCCACTCGGTGACCCAGCACAAGAATGTCTCCGACGAGACCGCTCATGCCATCGACGGGGAGATCCGGGCCATCATCGACCGGAACTACAAGCATGCCGAGAAGCTGCTCCGGGAGCACATGGACAAGCTGCACCTGATGGCCGAGGCGCTGATCAAGTACGAGACCATCGACTCCCATCAGATCGACGACATCATGGGAGGCCGGCCTCCGCGCCCGCCCCAGGACTGGAACGACAAGCCCTCCTCGGGACCCGGCAACGCGCCGGCCACCGATTCGGGCACGGTCCAGCCCGACGGCAAGATCGGCGGCCCGGCCAGCCAGCACTGAAGCCTGTTCCCGGCTTCGCGAAGAACGCCCCTTCGGGGGCGTTTTTCATTTGCATCCCCGGCAGCCCGCCGGCGGAATCGGGGCGAAAAGCGAACAGTCACGGAATCCACGGAAGGGATCCATCAAAGGCGCCACGGACTACACGGAAAGCACGGACGGATGAATGCAGGACGTAGATGCAATAAGCGGAGCGCACTGCACCGAATGTCCTGAGCCCGTTGGATGTTTTCGGAATCGCCTTCTGCGCCTTGCAGGCTTCATTCATCGATGCCTGGATGCAGCGCGACCGGATTCGCGGGGCGGGCTTGACGGCTTCCTGCCTGGCGGTACGCTCTTCGCTTCGTCGCTGAGAATCGATGGGTGACCATCCATGGCTTCCGTCCTCGATTGCGCCGGCCGTCCCCTGGACCTGTCCACACCCCAGGTCATGGGCGTCCTCAATGTCACTGCTGACTCGTTTTCGGACGGGGGGCGTTATCTGGACCCGCAGGCGGCCCTGGAGCAGGCGCGGCGTATGGCGGAGGAGGGCGCCGCCATCATCGATGTCGGGGGCGAGTCCACCCGGCCGGGGGCGGCGCCGGTATCCGAGGACCAGGAGCTGGACCGGGTCATCCCGGTGATCGAGGCCATCCGCCGGGAGCTGGCGGTTCCGGTCTCCGTGGATACCAGCAAGCCCGCGGTGATGCGCGCCGCCGTGACGGCCGGGGCGGGCCTGATCAACGACGTGCGGGCCCTGGGTGAGCCCGGGGCCCTGGAGGCGGCGGCCGCGGCCGGGGTGCCGGTGTGCCTCATGCACATGCAGGGCGAGCCCCGGACCATGCAAGTCAATCCGGTTTATGCCGATGTAGTGGAAGAGGTCAGGCGCTTTCTGCTGGAGCGGGCCCGGGCCTGCGCCCAGGGGGGCATTCCCGCCCACCGGGTGGTGCTGGACCCCGGGTTCGGGTTCGGCAAGACCGCGGAGCACAATCTGCTGCTGCTGAGACATCTGGAGGCGCTGACCGGGACCGGCTACCCCGTGCTGGTGGGGCTTTCGCGCAAGTCCCTGATCGGGAAACTTCTGGGTTTGCCGACGGACCAGCGGCTGCATCCCAGCGTCGCCCTGGCGGTGCTGGCGGTGTGGCAGGGGGCGGCCATCGTGCGGGCCCACGACGTGGCGCCCACGGTCCAGGCGGTGCGCACCTGCGCGGCCGTGCGGGACGCGGAGGCCTCGCCGTGACAGGGCGCGGCCGCGTTGGGCATAATCCGGGTGAAATACCCGACAATCAAGGGGCCTGAAGTGGGACGACAGTATTTCGGCACGGACGGCATTCGCGGCCGGGTGGGCGATTATCCGATCACGGCGGATTTCGTACTCAAGCTGGGTTGGGCCGCCGGCCGGGTGCTGGGCTCGGCGGGCTGCGACAAGGTGGTGATCGGCAAGGACACCCGCATCTCCGGCTATATGTTCGAGTCCGCCCTGGAGGCGGGACTGTCGGCGGCAGGCATGGATATCCGCCTGCTGGGCCCCATGCCCACCCCGGGCATCGCCTATCTGACCCGGACCCTGCGGGCCTGCGCGGGAATCGTGATCAGCGCCTCCCACAATCCCTATGCGGACAACGGCATCAAGTTCTTCTCCAGCGAAGGCGCCAAGCTGCGCGACGATCTGGAAGAGGCCATGGAGGCCACCCTGGAGCTGCCCATGGTCACCGTGGACTCCAGCCGGCTGGGCAAGGCCGAGCGGGTGGAGGACGCGGCCGGGCGGTACATCGAATTCTGCAAGAGCACGGTCCCCCTCGGCCTGAGCCTGCGGGGGCTGAAGGTGGTGGTGGACTGCGCCAACGGCGCCACCTACCACGTGGCCCCCAGCGTGTTCGAGGAGCTCAATGCCGAGGTGATCCCCATTGGCGTGGATCCCGACGGTCTCAACATCAACCGGGAATGCGGCTCCACCCACCCCGAGGAGCTGCGCGAGGCGGTGCTGGCCCAGGGGGCGGACCTGGGCATCGCCCTGGACGGGGACGGGGACCGGGTGATCATGGTGGACCACACCGGCGAAGTGGTGGACGGCGACGAGCTGCTGTTCATCATTGCCCGCTCCCGTCAGGGGGCCGGCCAGCTCAACGGCGCCGTGGTGGGCACCGTCATGAGCAATCTGGGCCTGGAGCACGGCCTGCAGAGCTGCGGCATCGACTTTCACCGCACCCCCGTGGGGGACCGCTATGTGCTGGAGCGCCTCCGCGAAGGCGGCTGGACCCTGGGGGGGGAGTCCTCCGGACATATCATCTGCCTGGACCGCACCACCACCGGCGACGGCATCGTCTCGGCCCTGCAGGTGCTCTCGGCCATGGTGGAAAGCGGCTCGAGCCTGCGCGAGCTCAAGGCCGGCATGCTCAAGTACCCCCAGCGGCTGGTGAACGTGCCGGTGGCCGAACGGGTCGATCCCCACAGCTCCCGGCCGGTCCAGCTCGCGGTGCGGGATGCCGAAAAGCGCCTCG
>DATFLG010000274.1:0-5209 GCA_035267985.1 Gammaproteobacteria bacterium
GGTCCAGCACCTCAGCCCCCGCCATACCCGGGTGGTGGCCCTCGACAAGCCTTCGGACCGTGAGCAGACCACCTGGTACTTCCAACGCTATGTGCCCCACCTGCCGGCAGGCGGCGAGCTGGTGCTGTTCAACCGCAGCTGGTACAACCGGGCCGGCGTGGAGCGGGTCATGGGATTCTGCACCGACGAGGAGTACGACGCTTTCATGGAAACCGTGCCCCGCTTCGAGCACATGCTGGTGCGCTCCGGCATCGCCCTTTTCAAATACTACCTGGACATCAGCCGCAAGGAGCAGCGCCGGCGCCTGGAGGCCCGGCGCACCAACCCCCTCAAGCAGTGGAAGGTCAGCCCGATCGACGACGAGGCGGCAAGGCTCTGGGACGACTACAGCCTGGCGCGCAACGAAATGTTCGCGCGCACACAGACGCCGGTCGCCCCCTGGACCGTGGTACGGGCCGACGACAAGCGCTCGGCCCGGATTCAGGTGATCAAGGATCTGCTCACCCGCCTCGACTACCCGGGCAAGAACCCGTCCCGGACGCTGCCCGACCCCAAGGTGGTCTTCGGCTACGACGAGACCTATCTGTCCAATGGAATGATCGCGCCGTGAGATCAGTGCCGCGGGCGATATTCGGCGCATGCCGGCCCGCCGGCGCTCCCATGCCGGCCATGGCAGGATCCGTATGCACCACCACCCTGCGACCACGCGCTGGCGCGGACATGCCCCGGGGCCGACCGGACCGGCCGGGCCCGCGAACGCCCCTGTGGGCTCCGCTGACAGACGGGCACGACACCGACCAAGACCGGCCATGAACCCGGAACGCTACCTCCCGCGGGCACTGCCCGCCGCCCTGGAAGGACTGGCCGAGCTGGCCGTGGATCTGCGCTGGAGCTGGAATCACAGCGCCGACGCCCTGTGGGAGGCGGTGGACGCCGACCTGTGGCGCAGCACCGGCAATCCCTGGCTGATACTGGAAAGCGTCTCGCGCAGGCGCCTGGACGCTCTGGCCAGGGACGACGGATTCCGGCGGGAGCTCCATCGTCAGGTACGCCATCGCCGCGCCTATATGGATCAGCCGGCCTGGTTCGACCGGCGCCACGGGTCCGCCAGCCTCGGGCCGGTTGCCTACTTCAGCATGGAATTCGGCCTCGGCGAGGCCCTGCCCATCTATTCGGGGGGCCTGGGCATCCTGGCCGGAGACCTGCTCAAGACCGCCAGCGATCTGGGGGTGCCGGTGGCAGGCGTGGGTCTGCTCTATCAGCAGGGCTACTTTCGCCAGGCGCTGGACGCGGACGGCAACCAGCTCGCCTACTTCCCCTACAACAACCCCACCATGCTGCCGGTCCTGCCCCTGCGCGACGCCGACGGGGAATGGCTGCGGGTCAGCGTCGATCTTCCCGGACGCCGCCTGGTGGTGCGCGGCTGGGAAGCCAGGGTGGGCCGCACTTCCCTTTACCTGCTGGACAGCAACGATCTGCTCAACGAGCCCGGGGACCGCGGCATCACCGGCGAGCTCTACGGTGGCGGCACGGAACTGCGCCTGCAACAGGAAATGGTGCTGGGTATCGGCGGATGGCGCCTGCTCCGGGCGCTGGGCGTCGACAGTGAGATCTGTCATCTCAATGAGGGCCATGCCGCGTTCGTGGTCCTGGAACGGGCGCGAAACCTGATGCAGACCACGGGCCGGGACTTTGCGGCCGCGCTACGCTGCACCCGGGCGGGCAATGTATTCACCACCCACACGCCGGTGGCGGCCGGTTTCGACCGTTTCGCGCCCCGGCTCATGGCCCAGTACCTGGGCCGCTACGCCGGGGAGCTCGGGCTGGACCTGTCCGGGCTGCTGGCCCTGGGCCGCACCCGCCCGGAAGACGACCAGGAGCCCTTCAACATGGCCTTCCTGGCCCTGCGGGGCTGCAATCGGGTCAATGGCGTGAGCGCGATCCATGGCCAGGTCAGCCGCCGGCTGTTTCAGCCCTTGTTCCCCCGCTGGCCCCAGGGAGAGGTTCCGGTCACCCATGTGACCAACGGCGTGCACGTGCCGTCATGGGACTCGGCGGCCGCCGACACCCTGTGGACACGGGCTTCGGGGCAGGACCGGTGGCGCAACCCCACCGAACAACTGGAGCGGAACCTTCGCGCCGTGGGAGACCGGGAGCTCTGGCAGGTGCGCTGCGACGGCCGCCGGACCCTGGTGGAAGGCGTGCGACGGCGGCTGGCCCGCCAGTCCGCCGCCCGGGGCGCGGAGGGCCTGAGCGAGGCGGCAGGGGTCCTCGATCCCGACAGGCTGGTGCTGGGGTTCGCACGTCGGTTCGCCACCTACAAACGCCCCAATCTCCTGCTGCATGACCCCGAGCGGCTGGTACGCATCCTGACCGACCCGCGGCGCCCGGCACAGCTCATTCTCGCCGGCAAGGCCCATCCCCGGGATGAGGCGGGCCGGCGCATGGTGAAGGCATGGGCGGAATTCGCCCGCCGGCCCGCAGTCCGCGACCGGGTCGTGTTTCTCACCGACTACGACATGGCCCTGGCCGCGGAGCTGGTCCAGGGCGTGGATCTGTGGATCAATACGCCCCGGCGGCCCTGGGAGGCCTGCGGGACCAGCGGGATGAAGGTCCTGGTCAACGGCGGATTGAACCTTTCGGAGCTCGATGGCTGGTGGGCCGAAGCCTACACACCCCAGCGCGGCTGGGCGCTGGGCGACGGTCGGGAGCACGACGACGACCCCGCCTGGGATGCTCGCGAAGCCGAAGCATTGTACGATCTGCTGGAACGGGAAGTGGCGCCTGCCTTCTACGACCGTGACGACCGCGGCGTACCGGCGGAATGGGTGTCACGTATGCGCGAGAGCATGGCGCACCTGACGCCTCTGTTCTCCAGCAATCGGATGGTCCGGGACTATACCGAACGTTACTATCTGCCCGCGGCGGAAGATTTTCGCCGCCGCGCCGCCGATGGCGCGCGACTGGCCGTGGAGCTCGAGGATTGGCATCGGACACTGATACAGCACTGGCCCGGCGTGGAGTTCGGAGCCCTGGAAGCCGACGCGGGCGGGGATATGTGGCGTATCCGTGTCCCGCTCGATCTGAACGGTCTGGATCCGGCATGGGTGCAGGTGGAGCTGTACGCCGATCCTGCCCCGGGTCAGGACCGGCCGGTGCGGATCCCCATGGCCCGGGAGGCGACGCTGTCCGATACCCACCGCGGCCATGTGTACGCCGCCGACGCACCGGCAGACCGTCCCCTCGCCCATTTCACGCCCCGGGTCGTGCCGGCCCATCCCGACGCCCGGGTCCCGCTGGAGGCTGCCCTGGTCCGCTGGCAGCGCTGACAAGGACAGCCATCCGGGGCCGGAGCATCCCGTGAGGGACCCGGCCCCCACTCCCAACCGCTGGCTGGTCGCGGCGGCGGTGATGCTCACGACGGTCATGGTCATTCTGGACATGACCATCGTGAACGTGACCCTGCCCCATATGATGGGGGCGCTGGGAGCCACCGCCGATCAGATTACCTGGGTGCTCACCTCCTATATCGTCGCCGAGGCGATCACCATCCCCCTGACCGGTTTTCTGAGCAGCCGGTTCGGCCGGCGCCGGGTGATGCTCACCAGCATCGTCGGCTTCGTGCTGGCCTCGGCCCTGTGCGGCCAGTCTTCCACCCTGGCCGAGATGGTCATCTACCGGATCGCCCAGGGCGCCTTCGGGGCATCCTTGATCCCCCTTTCCCAGTCCGTGATGGTGGACACGTTCCCGCCGGCGGAACGGGGCAAGGCCATGGCCCTGTGGGGGGTGGGCATCATGCTGGGGCCCATCATGGGGCCCACCCTGGGCGGCTATGTCACCCAGCATCTGAGCTGGCCCTGGGTCTTCTATATCAACGTGCCGGTGGGTCTCATCAACGTCGCACTGGTGCTGCGCCTGGTGCAGGAGACGCCCCTTCGGCCGGCCCGGGCGGACTGGTGGGGTGCGGCCTTGATGGCCATTGGCATCGGCAGCCTCCAGGTGGTGCTGGACCGGGGCAACCGGGACGGGTGGTTCAGCTCCCATCTGATCGCCCTGCTGTCACTGACCGCCGTCGTGACCCTGGTGTGGTTCGTGCTGCGAAGCTGGGGCCGCCGGGACAGCGTGGTGGACCTCAGCCTGCTCAAGGACCGCAACCTCACCGCGGCGTCCCTGATGATGGGGGCGTTCGGGCTGGGCCTGTTCGGCACCATCGCCCTGCAGCCCATCATGCTCGAACGGCTGCTCAACTACCCCGCGGAGACCGCCGGCTTCGTCATGGCTCCCCGGGGACTGGGCAGCGCGTTCAGCATGTTTCTGGTGTCCCGGCTCATCAACCGCCACGACCCCCGGCTGCTGGTGGGCGTGGGACTGGTGCTGGCCGCCACCGGCACCTACATGATGGCCTGGTACACCTTGCAGATCAGCCCGCTTTGGGTGGTCGGGCCCAGCATTGTTCAGGGACTGGGACTGGGCATGATCTTCGTGCCCCTGTCCACCCTGGCCTTCGACACCCTGCCCAAGGCGTCGGTGGACGCCGGCTCCGGCGTGTTCAACCTGATGCGCACCATGGGCGGATCCATCGGCATTTCCGTGGCGGGCACCCTGTTCACCCGGGCCGGCCAGGAGAGCTGGAACAGTCTCGGCGGCCACCTCAGCCCCTTCAATCCGGCCGTCCAGGCCTGGCTGCACAATCACGGCCTCGATCTGGCCAGCCCGATGGCGCCCCACCTGCTGGCCCGGGAGCTCGCTCGCCAGGCCCAGATGATGGCTTTCGTGGACGCCTTCTGGATCATCAGCCTCAGCTTTCTGCTGCTGGCACCGCTGCTGCTGCTGGTACGGCGCACCCACCACCAGCCGGACCCCGGCCCCGCGCATTAGAAGGCTGTTGAAAAACAGCCTGCGAGGCCCGCAGGGACGCGCCGCGGCGAAGTCGGTTGAAAAAGGGCCAGGGATAGCCTTTTTCAACATCCTGTTAGGCGGGCATCGAAGACGACGAAGCCCCGAGGTGGTCCGGGTGGAACGGGCCGGGTCCCCGGAAAAAAACAAATGCGCCGCGGAAGGCACTGAAAGCACGGACCAAAGCCGATGCAATGTCCGGATTCACCTTCGTCCCATCCGGGTCACAGCGGCAGCTGGTGCAATGCGCTTCGCTTTTTGCGCCCTTGTATTATAAATCCACCTGAAGGGATTCGGGTGCGCAGGCCGGATG
>DATFLG010000275.1:0-2349 GCA_035267985.1 Gammaproteobacteria bacterium
AAACGCCATCACCACCACCGCCAGGGGAATCAACAAGAACAAGATACCCATGATCCGCAGCCTGCTGCTCGGTTCGTGACCACCCGTATTCTCCGCCTTTGGGGCCATGATGGGAAGGGGGCGGCGACGCAGGGGGCCGCCTGCGCCCGGTAGTTGACCTGACCGGGACCTGGACTAGGTTTTGGGTTACGGAACCGGGCAGTCGGAGGAAAATCATGCAGGTCATGGACTTGATGTGCAGGGACTTCACGGCGTTGCCCTCCACCGCCAGCGTGCAGGACGCAGCCCGGCTGATGGCGGGCGCCGCGACGGACTGCCTGGCGGTGACCGAGGACGGCGAGCTGATCGGCAGCGTCAGCAGCCGTGATCTGGCGGTCCGCGTCCTGGCCCACGGCCGGGAGGCCTCCCGCAGCCGCGTCGGCGACGTGCTCACCCCGGGAGTGACTTACTGCCGGTTCGACGAAGAGGTGGACGCCGCCGCCGCCCTCATGAGACGCAAGCGGCTGGCCACCCTGCTGGTGCTGGACCATCATTCCCAGCTGGTGGGGACCCTCTTTCTGGAAGACCTGGCGCCGGCCCCCGGCGGTACCGGGAGACAGGCTCCCGCGGCTGCCCGGTGACGGGTATCGACCCGGTTACCCGCCGTTTCGCGGCGGATCCGGCCGATGCCCTTCAGAGGCCCGCCAGCCTTTCGATGATCGCACGGCAGAACTGCGGCAGGTCGTCGGGGCCGCGGCTGGAGATCAGGTTCCCGTCACGGACCACCGGCTCGTCGATCCAGCGCGCCCCGGCATTGTGCAGGTCGTCCCGTATCGAGAAGAAGGAAGTGACCTGCCGGTCATGGAGGATGCCGGCGGAGGCCGGCACCCAGCCGGCGTGGCAGATGAACGCAACCACTGCGCCGGCATCGGCCATGCCCCGCACGAATTCGATCACGGAGCGGTGACGGCGCAACCGGTCCGGCGCATAGCCGCCGGGGATCACCACGGCGTCGAAGCCCGCGGCCTCCACCTGTTCGATGGTACGCATGGGGCGCACCGTCAGCCCGTGCTTGCCCCGGTGGCTGGACGGCCCCGTACCCACACTCACCACATGGGCGCCCGCCTCGCGCAGACGCAGGAAGGGATACCAGAACTCCAGGTCTTCGAACCAGTCCTCGGCCAGCACCGCAATCGATTGGCCGTGCAACTCCATTCGCCGCCTCCCGGCTCCGGCGGGCACTCTCAGGCCGCGCCGCTGTCCGTGTCCGGTAACTGTAGCAGCCTGACCCCCGGACCCGGGAAGCCGGGGGTGTTTCCCGGCGCCGGCGCCCGGGGGCACACTGGCGTTCGGAACCAAACCCGGAGCGGCCCATGCAGCTGTATCTGATGCGCCACGGCGAGACGAACTACAACGTGATGGGGCTGTGCAACGACGATCCCGGCGATCCGGTGTATCTCACCGAACGCGGACGCCAGCAGGCCCTGGAGACGGCCCAGCAGCTCAAGGACACGCCCATCGGCCGGATCGCCGTCTCGGAGCTGCCCCGTACAGCGCAGACGGCCGACATCATCAACGCCTGCCACCATGCACCGGTCAGCGTCCGGCCCGAGCTGAACGATATTCGCACCGGTTTCAATGGCCGGCCGGTCCGGGAATTCCACCAGGCCCTGGCGGATTCGCCCCTGGATGCCAAGGCTCCGGGGGGCGAGTCGATCCGCGAGCACAAGGCACGGGTGCTGAAGGTGCTGCAGTGGCTGGATGCCCTGTCCGAACCCCAGGTGCTGCTGGTCTCCCATGAAGAGCCCCTGCGGGTGCTGATCGCCCATTTCCGGGGCCTGGACGACCGGGACATGATGGCCCTGAACATCGGCAACTGCGAAATCCTGTCCTTCCGGCGCTGAGGGCCTCCGCGGGCCGCCCGGGAAGCTTCGCCCGGGCCCCGACCAGGCGGGGGATGACAAGGCCCAAAAGGGGCGCTTGCCAGGACTGAACAAGCATTCCGAGCGCCTTTGCAACGCCGTGAGCGCCGCTTCAGCAGTTCGTGCAGGGCCGCCCTAGCCGGGGTGGTGCTCGGGGCGATTGCGCACCGCATTGCTGTTGGGCCAGTGGCTGGGCAGGGAGCTGCCGGTGGGTACGCTGGTGGCGTGGCGGGTCACCGCAGGCAGGTTGTCCGGCGAGTGCCAGGCACCGGAGCCATAGCGCCAGGGAGACGGGCGCCGCGCACGGGCACGGGACCGCGCGGTGATCAGATAGGTGAGCAACAGGGCCGCGAGGCTGATCAGCAGCCCGGCGATGGTCAATGCTGCGAGTGTCATGGGCGTGCTCGCTCCGGGAACGGTTTGCGGTCCGCCTCGGCGGCGGAGGACG
>DATFLG010000276.1:0-20715 GCA_035267985.1 Gammaproteobacteria bacterium
GGGGCGGCTCGGCGTGCTCGGACCAACTGGTCATGGCGCCCGCCAGCGCGTCGGTGAGCCAGGCCCGGTAGCCCTCGGAGGGCGCCCTCACCACCTGGGCGAAGCGGCGGGCCGGAAAGCGCAGCAGAAAGCTCGCGCCCAGCACATCCGCCTGGTTCACGGTCGCCGCGCCGCTGCCCAGGATCTTGCGCCCCGCCAGCCACAGATCGCCGCGTCCGACGGCCTGGGCGGGCAAGCCGAAGCGGCGGAAAGTCTGCAGCGCGGGCGCCAGGCCCCGGGAGAAAAACGCCTCGCGCCTGCGCCAGCCCGCCTGTCGGGGGACGATCAGGAAAAAACAGTGCTGGTCGGGATCGACCCATACGGTGCCCCCGCCCAGGGGGCGCCGCAGCACCGGCAGGTCCTGTCGGACGCAGCTCGGGCGATCGAGCTCGGCCGCCGCGCCCTGGCTGGCGCCCAGGCAGACATGGGGCCGGTCGGCGCGCACCCACACCAGGACGGGGACGCCGTCCGCCGCCTGGGCCTGGGCAAGGCCTTCAACCGTGGCATAAAGACGCAGCGGATCGAGGCTGCCCAGATCCAGCCAGCGGGCCTGCATGGACCGGCTCACTCGTCGTCGGCGTCATCCTCGTCGCTGCCCGGCTGATAGAAGTAATCGAAATAGAAGTCCCGCTGACCCAGGGATTCATAGATTGCAGCCCGCTCGTGGACGCCGCGTTCGATCACTTTCGCCAGCGCGTCACCCTGCTCTGCACTGACGATGTGAATGCCGCCCACCAGCTCCTCGTCGGTGGTGGGCAGAAAATGTCCGGGGAGGGGATCGGGATGATCCACGAACACCAGATAGGACTGGCATTCAGGATCGACGGGATCGAGGGGCTGCATGACCACCTTGCCCAGCCATGCCAGACGGGCGATCTCGTTGAACTGGGGAATCGTGAACTTCTGGCCCTTCTTGTACTTGTTCAGCTCGTTCTTGATGGTCCCCAGATCGGTAACCTTGATGGACTTCGTTGCCATAACGCTCACCGTTGCCCTGCGCACGGTGGGATTCTCTCGGATGGCCGCAGAAAATAAAACCCCCGCCGGGGCGGGGGTTTGGCACTGTCAACGCCGGAGCGGCGCCGGCCCTCAGGGCTGGCCGCCCACGGCGATGGTCAGCGCCTTGCGGATGGCCGCCGGGCTGGACATGAGCTTCATGAAGCTGTGGGAACCCATCATGCTCAGGTCCGGGAAGAACACCGCCGCACGAAAGCGCATGTGAAGCGCGATCACCTTGTTGCCGAGCACCATGACCTGGTAGGGCAGGTAGGCGGTCTGCTTCAGGTCCTTGAAGTCGATGATGTGCATCTGCCAGGTATCGTCCATATCCTGGTCGCCCCCGGGCGGCGCCTTCATGGAAACCCCGAACACGGTTTCCTGCTTGCCCGGAATGTTCAGGTGGTAGAGGGGACGCACACCCGCCTTGTTGGTCTTCAGGTGCTGCTCCACCGCCTTGAGGGCTGCGTCATAGCTCTTGTAGGTGGCGAGCTCGTAGGGATCGTCGAAGTACTCCATGCCGAAGGTGTAGTGATAATCCCGCAGGTCGTCCGGCGTCATGCCGTCCTCGGAGCCGAAGTCCTTGATCCGGCCCAGGGCCTGGGCCAGCTTGTCGGCAACACCGGACAGGTTGTCCTTGAGCCGGTAGGCGTTGGCCACGTACACCGGGTTGGTGTAGGCCACCTGCAGATCGTTGCCCACCTTGGTCACTGACGCGCGCTGCACGGCACCGAAGCCTCCCATCTTCGTCATGGCCGCCACCTTCTTCAGATGGTCGCTGGTGAAGATGATGATATGGGCATCCTTGTAGGGTACGTAATCGCCCACCAGATCGAATCCGGCGTTGGTCAACGCGCTCTTGACCGAATCCACCTTGGCCTGCATGTCCCCGGGGCCGGTGGACGCCAGTATGAAAGGTTTGAGGTGTTCGGCCGCCTGTGCCCCCCGGACCAGCGGCAGCATCAGCAGAGCCGCCGCGAACAGGTGAAGCACCGCTGTCTGGATTTTTCTGATCATGATTGACTCTCTCTCCTCCATCGGGAAGTAGACACTCCGCCGCCTATCTTAAATGACCCGAAGCCGCCGTTCCACGCGAAAGACCGGCCCGACAGGCAGAAAAAGAGGGGCCATGTTGCCATGGCCCCTCAGCGTTCCGACCAGCCCCCGGGGGTGCCCGGCGACCTGCAAAGGCATCAGAACTTCCAGGAGTAGCTCACGTCCAGGGCGTTCTGGTCCATGCCGAAGTCCACCTTGTAGCTCAGGTTGGTGGACGGATTCAGCGGGTTGGCCGTGGTGTAGGTATGGGACTGGTCGTGACGGAACGCATGCATGTACGCGACCGTCAATTCGTTGTTCGGACTGGTGGCATAGGTGAAGCCCAGGGTTCCATGGGTCTGCACCACACCGGGCGCCAGCACATTGAACAGGGCCTGATCGTTCGGGATCGGGCTCTTGGCGTAGTTGACGCCGCCGCGGAAGGTCCACTTGTCGCTGTACTCGTAGCTCACGCCAAGCTTGTAGACCGTCTGATCCTGCCAGCCGAATCCCCAGCCGTTGTCCGTCCCGAGAGGGTTGGCCACATTGCCCTGGGTGCCGCCCGTCAACGTGGATACCAGACCGTTGACGAACTGACTGGCGGTGGGACCGGGATTGTGGATGGACTTCACGCCGCTGTACAGGATGCGCGTAATGTCGAAAGCCACGGTGGTCTTGGGATCGGCCTTGACCGCGATGCCCACGCCGAAATTAGCCGGAATATCGAAGTCGCCCTGCTGGGCAAACAAGCCCTTGTACTTGTCGAACTTCTGCATGTAGATCTTGGACGCGGCGGTCGCGCCTACGGTGACCCGATCGTTGAGCTTACCCGTCCAGCCCACGCGGACACCCGCACCCCAGGCCGTGTCGTTGCCCTGATTGGTCAGATGCGCGGAATCGCTGGAAAAGCCCGTGAACAGGCCCAGGCCGTAGGCCCGGAACATCTGATAGCCCACCAGCAGCGAGGCACCCACCGCGTTCTTGTCGTTCACCTTGTAGGCGACGGTCGGCGCCAGAACGGCCTGGGCCAGATTGACGCCCAGCGTGCCCGTATTGGCAAACGCCGGCGGCGCGCCGCTGTTGCCCAGGCCGGTCCAGAAGGTCGGCACCGCCGGTCCGAACGCGTTGGCGTATACGTTCTGGTTATAGCGGGTGTTCATGCCGCCGGCGCCCGTCATGCTGAACCCGAGGGTGGTCTTGTTGTCCAGATGGTGGATGTAGCCGCCATTGGGCACGGCAAACAGGGTGGACCCGCTGTCCACGGTGCCGGTGTTGCTGCCCAGGATACCGGTGGCGTCGATACCGGAGTCGCGGCGGGGGTTGAAGAGCTCCAGACCGACATCGGCCCGGTTGCCGACAAAGGCGATGCCGGCCGGATTGGTGGCCTCGGCGACGGAGTCCTGGGGCAGCGCAATGCCGACGCCGCCCATGCCGCGGGCCTTGGCGCCGTAACCGATCAGAAAGTAACCATTGGTCGCCTGGGCCGCGGGCGCAGCGAGCGTGGCGCTGACCGCAAGCGCAGTGAGCGAATGCCTGATAGTGGGCTTCATTGATCCAATTCCTCCTGGCGGAACGAAGACACAGTTGTAGCTTTTCTACCACAACCCGAAAGGGTGCATCGGCAAGAGTGTCAGGGGCTCCAATGTTTGTCAACGAGGTGACGTAAGCCCGTCACTCCTGGCTGATAATAAAAAAAGGCAAGTTGCATGCCAGAGTGTCATGCCCCGAGGTCCTGTTGCGCATCAGCGACATGACATGACTTTATCTTGACGGCTGTGGTTCAATAGCGCGGATTCCAACAAGCCCCAGGAGCCCCCAATGGCCCGAAACCGCCATTTTCGTGCTTTGCGCCAATACGTTGTCGCCGGTCTGCTGGCAGGGACGTCCGCCCAGGCATTCGCCGCCGGATTCGCCATCCACGAACAAAGCGCCAGCGATCTGGGCAATGCTTTCGCCGGCGGTGCGGCCCTGGCCCAGGACGCCAGTACCACGTTCTTCAATCCCGCCGGCCTGACCCGGCTTCCGGCCAACCAGCTCGTGGCCGGCGTGCACTTCCTCCATCCGTCCATCGAGTTCACTGACAAGGGCAGCACGGATCTGCTGGGCCAGCCCCTGTCCGGCGGCGACGGCGGCGATGCCGGCGGAACACTGACCGTACCCGACTTCTACTATGCCCATCGCCTGAACCGGCGCATGGTGGTCGCCGTGGGTGTCAACGCGCCCTTCGGGCTGCGCACCCAGTACGATCCGCATTGGGTGGGCCGCTATCAGGCCATCAAGTCGGACCTGCGCACGGTGAACATCAATCCCAGCCTCGCCTACAGAATCAACGACCGGCTGTCGGTGGGGGCCGGGCTGAATGCCCAGTACATCAGGGCCACCCTCACCCGGGCGGTGGACTACGGCGGCCTGTGCGTGGCCCAGGGCATCCAGGCCGGGCAGACACCCTCGGCGGCGGCCGCTGCCTGCGCCGCCGCCGGTCTGGTACCTCAGCACAGCGACGGCACCGCCCATGTGGCCGGCAACGACTGGAGCTACGGCGTCAACCTGGGGCTGCTGTACCAGCTCGATCCGGGAACCCGCTTCGGCGCCGCCTACCGCTTCCGGGTGGACCACACCCTGACCGGCCGCGCCACCTTCACCGGCGCACCGGCCCTGTTCACCGCCAAGGGGGTGTTCGTCCCGGCCGCAGCCCGTGCGAGCATCGACCTGCCCGAAACCCTGTCGATGAGCGCCTACCATGCACTGAATTCGCGCTGGGCGGTGATGGGCGACGTGACCTGGACCCACTGGAGCCGCTTCAAGGAACTGCGCGTGGCCTATGCCTCCAACCAGCAGGACACCGTGACCAAAGAGCACTGGAGAAACAGCCTGCGCTACGCGCTGGGCGCCAACTACCGCTACAACAGCCGCTGGCTGCTCCGGGCGGGGGTGGCCTATGACCAGACGCCCATACCGGACGCCGCCCACCGCACCGCCCGAATCCCCGGCAACAACCGCACCTGGCTGGCGGCGGGCTTCCACTATCAGCCGGCTCCGGCCGTGGGCATCGACGTGGGGTACGCCCACCTGTTCGTCACGGATACCGCCATCGACCAT
Organism: Gammaproteobacteria bacterium; assembly: GCA_035267985.1. Lineage (GTDB taxonomy): Bacteria > Pseudomonadota > Gammaproteobacteria > DATFLG01 > DATFLG01 > DATFLG01. Next base: position 5,170 of record DATFLG010000276.1, read on the forward strand.
CATGACGCCAAGGCGGGCACCCTGACGGGCAGCTACGCCACCAGCGTGGATATCTTCAGCGGCCAGGTCACCTGGACCTTCTGAACCGCCGCACCCGCCAACGAAAAAGCCCCGGCGCCCCTCTGCAGGGGACGCCGGGGCTTTCTTCCGCCGGCCGATGCCGGCCCGGCTATTCCACGTCGTCCAGGTCCATGGTGCCCACGTCCTCACCGGCCATCTGCCGGCGCACGAAGCCCACGTCCTTGTCGTTGAGGGCGAACGGGAACGAAAGGATGTCGGTGGGGCTGGAGTCCCCGTAGGGCCGGTTGCAGGCCGAGACCTCCTCGTCGTCCTTGCCGGGGCAGCCCGAGGTCTGGAAGGGCTTGCCCGAAGCGATCAGCGCGTCGAGCTCCTGGCGGTCCAGCCCGTAGTCCACCACCTGACCCTGATCGTTGAACTTCATGTCATCAATGCGCCCGCCCGCGTAGTCGATCACGAACCGCGCCAGCTGCACCCTTCGCCACTGGTCCCGGGGCACCGGATCCCAGTCCTCCATCATGGAGCCCTGCTCCGGGAAGAAGGCGAACATATGGTTGTGCCCGCCCAGATCGCGGATGCGCTGCGCCACGTCCAGGATCTCCCGCTCGGTCTCGCCCATGCCGCAGATCAGGTGGGCACCGAACTTCTCCGGCCCGAAAATCTCCGCGGCCCACTCGATGGCCTGCCAGTACTTCTTCCAGGTGTGGGGGCTGTCCACGGTCTTGCCGCGGGTGCGCTCGAAGATCTCCGGCGTGACCGCATCCAGCGCCACCGTGAAGATGTCCGCTCCCTCGTCACGCAGGGTCTGCAGGTCCTCGTAGCTCATGGTGGTGGGATTGGAGAGGATGGAAACCGGAACGTGGGGCACGTTCGCCATCCACTTGCGCAGCAGCACCAGGGTGTCGTGGTCGGAATTCGGGTGGGTGATCATCGAAATGCACATGCGCTGGAACTGGCTCTGGTCCTCGGCATTCTTCACCCGCTCGATTACCTCGTCGTAGCTGGCCGTGGGCCAGTCCACCCGGATGAAGTTGCGGTCCGCATAGTCCCGGGACTCCTCCCGGTGACGGGCCAGCCCGCAGTAGCTGCAGTTCGCCCGGCAGCCTTCCGGATAGGTCACCAGCAGATTCAGGCAATGGGTGCAGGAGGTGCGATGCATGGTGCCCGGCACCAGACCCAGAGTGATGGCGGCCGCCGTGGACATCTGCACATATTCCGGCGAGCGCATGTCGGGCGTCTTGACATGGTAGTCCGGCCGATAAAAGTTGAGCGGCTTGACCACCTCTTCTGCAGGAGCACTCATGGAACGATCCTCCGTTGTTTTACCCGGACGGCCCGCAAGCCGCCGTATGTTGCGTTGTCCGCAAAATGCCAGAACCCGTCCGCCCAGTGTAGCAGCAGACCCGCCTCCGCCCGCGGAGCGTCGGCTTGCGCCCTCAGGGCGCGAAATACTCGTCGAACGCGATCCAGCCGCGACGCTGGATCCGGTCCTCGTTGGCCCGCGGCGTACGCCAATGGCCCAGCAGGAAGGCGCGGCGTTCGACGGCCCGGGCAAGAGTCACCTCGTACTGGTCCCGCACGTCCTCCTCGAAATCCTCGAACGCCTCGGCATCACCGCCGAGCCATGCGGCCGCGGCCTGCCCGGCCCGCTCGCCTGAGACCACCGCCGCGGATATCCCGGCTCCCGTAATGGGGTGGGTCAGACCGGCCGCGTCCCCCACGAACAGCGTGCTGTCCACCGCCAGGCGTTCGCGCAACCCGCCCACCGGGATGGCACCCCCGGTGCGATAGAGCACCGCCTCATCCACGACTGCGTCGCTCACCAGCTGCCCATGCAGGCGTTCCAGGGGCCCCTTGAGGTTGTCCTCGAACCGCTTGTCGGCCCCCATGCCCACATTGGCCACGTCCCCCTTGGGAAACAGCCAGCCGTAGCCGCCCGGGAACTCGTCGGACAGCCAGACATCCGTGGCCGCATACGGCGCCTTCAGCCTGCAGGTGTACTGGCGCGTGTAGACCAGTTCCAGGGCCGCCAGTCCCATGGCGGCGGCCACCGGCGAGTGGGGCCCGTCGGCCGCCACCAGGCACCGGTAATGGACCTGCAGGTCCCGGCCCCGCTCCTTGTGGCGGATCGTCGCCAGCCGGGCGGAGGCATCCAGGCCCACCAGACGGGCGCCGGTCCACAGCTCGGCCCCCGCCTCGGCGGCCCTGTCGGCGATGGCCCGGTCGAAGCGGGCCCGGTCGATCATGATCCCCGGGAAGTCCGTGTCCACCGCGCTGCCCGAGGGCAGCACGCTCTTCATGCCGGTGATGGGCTGAACCCGGACCCCTTCGGGCTGGGCATAGGCGCCCATGGGGTTAGGGATGAACTCCGCGCACTGCACCGGCTCGCCCACCCGCCGGTTGCGCTCCACCGCCAGGACCCGGGCGCCGCCCCGTGCCGCCTGCCAGGCGGCACTGCCGCCACCGGGCCCCAGGCCCACCACCAGCACATCCGTTTCGAGCACCGTCCGGCCCATCACAGCACCGGAGTCTGTCCTTGTCCGCCCGCCCGGGCCGAATTCCCCGACTCGGCCAGGGCGTTCTCGATCACGGCGACAAAATCGCCCCGCTGCAGCATCAACATCTCCACCGGGTAGGCGTCAAAAAAGCCGTGGACGTTGCTGCGCAGATCCTCGATCAGGGTATCGCGCAGCGCCGCCTCCAGATCGGGCACCATCCGACGGGGATTGACGAAGAAATCCCCCGTGATCCACAGCTGCTTGATCCGGCCGCGCTGGTGGTCGACCGCCACGTGGGCCCGCATCAGGCCGCCGGGGCCGCGGTGCACTCCGGCCAGCAGCGGCGAGCCGCTGTCGGGACGATTGTGCTGAAACACCCACTCCTGCGAATTGATTTCGCTCAAGGCCTCGCGGTAGCGGACCTGCTCATCGTCGCTGAGCTGAGCCGCCGGCTCGAAGTCAACGCCCAGAGCGTCGCCGAACGCGTCGATCATGTGGCCCTGGACCTCCGACAGGGGCGGCACATGGCCCAACAGCTCGGCCAGATTCGCCACCCGGTCCCGTGCCGAGGCAATGGCCTTGTCGGAGAGCTTCTCGGCGGGAATCCTCAGCACCCGCAGCATGCGGGCCACGTCGAATTCCACCAGCAGCGTGCCCTGAAACAGGATGGAGTCGCCGTCGAAGGCACCGCCCGTACCCGAAATCTTGCGTCCGTCCACTTCGATGTCGTTGCGCGGCCGGAACCGGGCATCCACGCCCAGGCGGCGGATGCCATCGGCCGCGGCCTCGCAGATGCGCCGGGAAATGGCCGTCATGTCTGCGGTCCCCATGAACCGCTTGTCCACGTACAGCTCCCAGCCGATCTGTGTCGCATCGAAATACAGCGCGCCCCCGCCGGTGATACGCCGCTGAACCTCGATACCCTGCTCGCGACAGTAGTCCAGCCGCAGCTCCTGATCCACGTTCTGATGGAATCCGAGAAGCGCGGAAGGCTGGAAACGCAGGAAACGCAGGGTATGCGGGATGCCGCCCGCCTCATGGGCCTCCAGGATCGCCCGGTTCAGGGCGATATTCGACGCCGCGCCGCGCAATCCGGTGTCGATCACACGCCAGCGTCGGGGGTCCCGCGCCGTCATGACGTGCAGCAGCCCCCGCTGTCCCGGGCGCTGACCACCTGGATGCCCCCCAGGGACCCCATGGCCGCAGCGGGCTGGCTCTGGCGGGCCCGGGCTTCGCGCTCGTGGGCGAGCACCGCCTCCAGATCCACCTCGACACCGCCCCCCTGACCTTCAACGGCCATCACCTCGTCGCCCACGGCGATGGAACAGCAGGCGGGCGTGACCTGCACCCGACGTTCCAGCCGGGCCGCCAGTTCCACCGTACCATCGGAGGGATGGGCGATACCGTTGAGACCGGCCATGACGGCGTAGGTATCGATCTGCATCTTGGCCATACCGGGCGGACGGGCGCATCCGAGCAGCAGCGGCGTCTGCGGCAGCGCATGACGGGCATCCATGAAGAACCGGCCCACCGCTGCGCTGTCGGGCGTCACGAAAGGCCGGTGACTGGGCGCATAGAAGGGCATCACCACCACCAGCACCACGGCATCGGGCAGGTGGCGCTGGAGCATCTCCAGGGCGTTCCATTCCCCCAGCAGGTGGCCGTAGTGCAGGCCGATGACGATATGGGGCACCACCTTCATGTCGGTCGCCACCAGCGCTTCCAGGGTGGCCTCGAAATCGTCCACACCGCGTTTGAGGTGGTAGACCTGGGTAATGGTGTCCTGGGAGCCGATGACATCCATCATGGCGGCGTCGATGCCGGCATCGGCCATGCACCGCGCGGTGTCCTCGTCCATCAGCGCCGTGTGGCTGGCGATCTTGAACTGCGGGAAGGTGTCCTTGATGCGTCGGATGGTGGACCAGTACGGCCCGTATTCCACCTCGTTGCGGTGATTGGAGCCGCCGGTGAGGAGCATTCCCTGTCCACCGTCCTCGACGATTTCGTTGACCACGCGCCACAACTGGTCCGGCGTGCGTGCCGGGATCATAGGCTCGAGGATCTTCGCCTTGCAGTGATCACACTGGAGCTTGCAGTCACCCCCGGTGATGGACACGGCGGGCCAGGCGTTCTTTCCGCAGGAGGAAAGCTCGCTGGTATTGAAGCTCTTGAACGTGGGCGTATAGAAATTGATGCGCAGGTCTTCGCGGGTGGGCAGCGAAGGCCAGCGGCTCTGCAGATCGTCGACGAGGGGGCGATCCAGTGACACGTCCTCCAACGCCTCCACGCGCTGGACAGTCTGGTACCAATCGCTCATACGGACACCTCGGATACAGGAGCGGCCGGCGAGGTGGCGCTCCGGAACAGGGATTGGTCGGCCCGCGCGGGCGCCGCTCCGGCCCGGCACTGTGACAGGGCTCCGCCCGGACCTGTTGACAGGCTCCTTCATTGGGGCGAAGGGGCAGCCGAAGCTGCCCCTTCCCCAAGCGTACGTCTACGGCCGGTTTCGGAGCCGCCTCAGCAGCCGCCGAACCCTTCCGCTTCCATCTTCGCCTCGAAGGCGCTCAGCGCGTCTCCACCGGTCTTCAAGTCGCCGGAATCGCCGGCCCAGTCGCCCGGCTTGAGCTTGACCAGCCAGCCCTCGCCATAAGGGTCCTCGTTGATCAGGCCCGGCTTGGCCGACACCGCGTCGTTGGTGGCCACCACCTCTCCGGCGACCGGCGTCTTCGCGGGGCCCACCCACTTCCCGGACTCGACCGTGGCACAGGACTTGTCCTTCTTGACATCCTTGCCCACCTTCTTCGGCGTGTACGAAACGATGGTGCCGGCCAGCGAGCAGGCATAGGAGGTCAGGCCGATCGTCACCGTACCGTCGCTCTCCTGCCGCGCCCAGACATTGTTATCGACGTTGTAGTAAAGGTCTTCAGGAATGTTGCACCCACGTACGGCGCCCATTGGCTTCCTCCTTAACGGACTAGTACCACTCTGCCGGATCGCTTCGCCGTTGTTCGGGTGGCGGAGTCGCCCGACCTGAAAGAAATCAGAACGACAGGACCTTGTCGCAGGTCATCAACAGATCCGCGAGCACGCTTGCCCGCGACACATGGTCCACTTCCGGGATAAGGTCTGCCTGGCCGTCGATTTTATACCCCGGCAAGGCGGGCTGGCAAACATGCAGGACCGCGCCGGCTCGCTTGGCATCACGGATGAAGTCGATGATTTTCTTGCCGCCCTCCATCGCCGCCAGATCCTCCGGCACCCCCTTCTCCATCAGGCGCACCCCCTCCATAGTGAAGAACATGCTCACCTCGGCGTCCATGGAGGCCAGCAGAGAGGCCAAATAGAAGGGCGTCGCGCAACGGTGCGGCGTACTGGGACCGGCCGTCACGATCATGACGATGGACTGCTCGTCGTTCTCCAGGTAATGGTCATCGACGCTCATAATGGAGCCTATTTGATCTTCCGGCTGCAGTGGATGTCCTCCCGGGCCGCCCGCTCACAATAGCCTTCATGGGCGGCATCACCCGTCAAAAAACCGGCGAGCGCCTCATCCGCGCTGCCTGCCGGTGCCACCCGGGCAATCCAGGCGTTGTAGGGGTCGCTGTTGAGGAGGGTGGGGGTCTCGAGGACGTCGGGATTGCCTTCTTCGATGGTGCAGTCGAAGAAATTCGGAATGGGGCCGGCCCACTTGCCGCTTTCGATGGTGGCGACCGGCTTGCCCGGGGGACGCCGCGTACCCGGCCGGCGGACCCGCACGTGAATGATCTTGCCCGCGATGGTCTGGGAAAGGTCGGTCATGCCGACGGTCAGGGTGCCGTCACCTTCCCGGCGCACCCAGATCTGGTATTCGTCGTCGTAGAAGAGTTCCGGCCGGAACTCGCAACCGTTACATTCCATACCAGCGAGCGTCTTCAAGCGGCGGATACACAATGGGCGCTGGACCTGCGTCCGCGCCCCCCCGGAAGCGTGCCGGAGCGGACAGGGCCGGCGCCCCGCCCGCTCCCGATTACGACGCCTGGCTCAGATGACACCCTTCTCTTTGAGCAGGGTGATGGAGTCGCTGACGTTCTCGTGGACACCCAGCTTGCGGGCGGAAAGCCCCAGGGCCAGACCGAGAAGCTGGGTGAAATAGATCACCCGCACGTTCGTCTTGATGCCGAATTCCTTCTCGGCGCGCACCTGGTGCATCTCCAGGCCGGAATGGCAGGTCGGGCACTCGGTGGCAATCACCTCGGCACCCGAATCCTCGGCCGCCTGCAGCAGGTTCAACACCAGCTGGGTTGAGGTGTCGGCGTCCGACAGCGTATGGGCGCCGCCGCAGCAGGCGGTCTTCAGGGGATACTCCACGTTCACGGCGCCGGCCGCGGCCAGCAGGTCATCCATGAAATGGGGCTTGTAGCTGGACTCCGAGCCCGGGCCCTGGTCCTTCTCGGGGAAGATCTGACGCGGGCGCGTGTACATGCAGCCATAGTAGTTGGCGATCTTCAGTCCGTTCAGGCTCTTCTTCATCTTCTGCTTGATGCCTTCCGGACCCAGCTCCTCCATCAGCCATTCCAGCAGGTGCAGGGTGCGCACATCGCCCTTGTAGACGGGATCGTCGGACTTGCGCGCCAGATCCTGGACCGTGTCCATGGCCTTCTCGGACGTGGCCGTCTCGAACTCCGCCTTCTTCAGGTTGTGATAGCAACCGTTGCAGGGCGCCATCACGGCATCAAGGCCCATCTGCTCGCTGGCGATCGCCAGGTTGCGGGCTGACAGGTAGGTCTGGAGCATGGGATGGACGTTCTTCACCTCCATCGCGCCACAGCAGTTCCAGTCGCGCAGGTTCTCCATCTCGAGCCCGAGCGCCTTGACCAGCACCCGCGTGGACTTGTCATAGGGGCCGCCGGAGCCCTCCAACGCGCAACCGGGGTAATATGCAACCTTAGCCATGTGCCGCCTCCTTCTGCTCGCGCACGTACTGACGCAGTACCTCTCCGGTCTTGCCCCAGCTCTTGGTTTTGGGCGTGAACACGAAGTTCAGCCCCATCTGCATCATCTGCATCACGGGCAGATGCTTCGCCATGCGCTGCCCGAAGGCTATCAGCCATTCCTGCATGAGGGGCTGCTTGGTCTTCTGGAAGAAATGCATCAGAACATGGGAGTCCTCGATCCGGCCCGTCTTGTAGACCTGGTCGGCGAACTCCTCGTCGAAGATGGTCGAAGGCTTCTTCTCGGTAATGCCTTCATCCTCCATCCAGTGCGCCAGAGCCTTCATTACGCCCTCCGGGCGCACATCCTTGGGGCAGATGTTGGTGCACTTGTTGCAGGAGACGCACTGCCAGATGATGTCCTTGTCCTTGACGATCTCGTCCTTGAGTCCCAGGCGGGTCAGATAGATCCAGTAGCGGGGGTTGAACTGAACGTTCTGCGCATAGACCGTGCAGGAGTTGGTGCACGAACCGCACTGCCAGCATCGATGCACATTCTCGCCACCCGTGTACTTCTGGATGGTCTCCTCGAAGTGCTCGTCGTAATCGGTGAGCGTGCGCGGGGTGATCATCGTATTCCAGTGGCCGGATACGTCGACACCGTCCACCACCAGGGAGTCGTGCGTCAGGACCCGATCCGGATCGATCAGTGTCTTCTCATGGATTGCCATCGTCGTCTCCGTTCATGGTGCGCCCTTGCGGCAGCGGACCGGTGCATCCGACCATCCGTTCGCCGGCGAGCGCCGCCTAGTCACTTAACTCGACAGTTTCAAGCGGGACTGGCCGGCCCGACGCGCCGGGTCGATACCCAGCATCTTCGTCACCAGCTCCAGCGGATCGTCCTTGGCCCCGAAGTCCGCCTTGAGCATGCTCATGCCGTTCGACATGGACCGCAGGTAGTCCGAATAAGCCTGAGCCAGAAGCAGGTCGATCAGAAACGGCACGTCGCGGTAAAAACCCTGGCTGGCGAGCTGTTCGGCAAACCAGGCCCGGGCCCCCTCGAAGGTTTCCGGGGATTCGTCCAGCGGAACCTCGCGCAACGTGTCGTTTGCCTTGATGAACTCCCGCAATGACCCGCTTTCGGTATTCGGGTCCCACACCCAGCGGCTCATCAGCGGGTACTGCTCCGGCGCCCGAAAATGCAGCAGTTCGGCACCGAGGTCCCACGCAGCCCGCCGCACTTTCGCGCCCTGCGCCGAAAACAGATCCGCGAAGCCCCGCAGTCGGTCCGCCAGCCTGTCGGTTCCGTAGAGAAGATCGCGGATCGCCGACACCACCTCCTGACGGTCCATGGACTGTACGACCGTCGGCAACCGCCGGCGCGCAGTGAACACGGTTTCCAGCAGCGTGTCCAGCAATTCGGGCGTCAGCTCGCCGAGCTGGCCGGGCTCCAGCGCCCGGGCAAACAGTTCGTGCTTCTTCTCAAGGGCTCCGGTGAACTGCTCCACCCCGCCGCGTTCGCCCATCTGCTCCAGCAGGTTCGTGAGCATCCCGAGGCAGATCTCCGGATCCAGGCCGATGGCCAGCTCGGCCGGCTCGATCCGGTCCCGCAGATCGGTCCGCTTCGGATCAGCTTGCTTCTTGAACCACAGCATTCAGATCAGCGATCGCCCGCATGGCGGCGGCACTACCCTGGGAGATGGAGTCGTCAATGGACTCCGGCCCGTAGCTGGCGCCGCAGGAGTAGATGCCCCGACGGGTCGTCCCACAGGTGTTGGTGTAGTGCTCGGCCCGTTCGATGAAGCCGTGCTTTTCGAGGCCGATACCAAAGACCTTAGAAATCTCCGGGTTGTCCTCGTTCGGGTCCATCCCGATGGCGTGCACCACCAGATCGAACGGGATGACGATGGGGCGCTTGACCAGGGTATCCTCACCCTTGACCAACAGCCGGCCGTCCCCGGAAGCGGTGACCTCGGCGATACGCGCCTTCACGAACTTGGTCTTGAACTCTTCCTGGGACTTCCAATAGAACTTGTCCTCGTACAGACCGAACGTGCGGATGTCCATGTAATAGATGAACACGTCCGTCTCCGGGGACAGCTCCTTGACTTCCATGGCCAGATTGGCGGACACGGTGCAGCAGATCTTCGAGCACCATTCGCGCCCGATCTGCCGGTCCCGGGAGCCCACGCACAGCAGGATGGCCACCCGCTCCGGCACCCGGCCATCAGAGGGACAGCGAATCTGGCCGCTGGCGACCATCTGCTCCATCTGGGTCGTGGTCAACACGTCCTCATAGGTGCCGAATCCCCATTCGGGCTTGTTGATGGAGTCGAAGTGGGTGAACCCGGTGGCCAGAATCACAGCGCCGGCACTGACCGTCTCGCCGTTGCTCAGCGTGGCGCTGAAGTCGCCCGCCTCGCCGTCGAGCTTGGTCACTTTCGCACCTTTGTGGACGGTCACACTGTCGTCCTGCTCCACCCGCGAAACCATGCGGCCTATGGCGTCCTTCGCCCATTCCCCGGAAGGCACGAGCTTGGCATAGCCGGACAGGATCGGCGCCCCACCCAGGACATCCTCTTTCTCCACCAGCACCGCCTTCTGCCCGGCGGCGGAAACCCCCGCCGCCGCGGTCAGCCCGGCGGGGCCACCACCAACTACCAGTACCGTGTCTTGCATTTACGCTCTGCCCCCATATGCCAGTTCAGGATTGTAAAGGTAATCGATGTTACCCTGCTCCACTTCCTTCAGGTAGTCCTGGAACTTGGCCTTTGCGTCGTCCCAGCTGATCCCCATCTTCTCGACCAGATCCTCGCAGGGCGAGGCATGCCACTGCAGCTGGACGATCTTGAAGGGGTCGGCACCGCAGGCCAGGGCGGCAAGCTGCACGTCGGCCATGATCGGAACCTGGAAATCCTGCCCATGGGATTTGCCGATCCACTGGTTCTTGTCCATGGTGGTGATGCAGCCCGTGTCATTGGCGATCAGCACGTCTGCACCGGCCTCTTCCTTGGCCACGCGGATCTTGCGGTTCATGGTGAAGGAGCGGGTAAATTCGCGCTCGGAAATGATGTGCCGGAAGCCGAAGCCGCAGCAGTCATACCAGGTGGAATAGTCGATGACCTGGGCACCCAGAGCCTGGGCCACGGACGTACCGATCGCCGTGCGGTTGCCTCCCAGCACGTTCTCATCGTACACCGCGTCCTCGTGCACCATCTTGTAGTAGTGGCACGCGACGTGGTTGGCGACGCGAATATGGGACATGTCGTACTTCTGCAGCTCCGCGATGCGGTGGCGCATCACGTGCACCCATTCCGAGTAGTGCACCACCTCCTCCGGGATGACCAGCTTGCCGTCCACCAGACGGCCCAGCTTCCCGAGGATCTTCTTGACCTTCTCGCGCAGCTCGGCGGATTCGATCAGGTACTTGCGGATCTCCTTGTAGTTGCCGAAGGAGGTGCCGCAATGAACCAGCGGATAGAAATGGCCTTCATCGAACCCGTGCTGCTTGCCGGAGATATAGGCCTGATGGAAGTTGCGCAGAAACACCGCCGCCAGCGACTCCACGTTGCCGATACCGGAGCCGTGGTAGTTCCAGGCGGTGCAGGAGGTCTGGTCGGTTTCGTCCAGATAGTCCTTGCCCGGCTCGTAGCCGAACTGGTTCATGAACCACAGCAGCGAGGTCGGATAGCCGGGGATGTTCCCGCACTGGCCGCAGGACTTGTGGTGCCAGAGGCGCTTGGTCGGGATGCGCTTGTTCCACCCGAACAGCAGCTTCACATCGATGGGTTCGTGCTCGTCACGGATGCGGTGAACGATGATCTCGCCGTCCTTTTCGAGCTCCCACATGTGCTCGCGCACGTCGTCCATACGATCGCCCAGATCGACGGTGCGCCGGTCCACGTGCTTGCGCACCCACTCGGTGGCCTTGACGGCCTCGTCGCGCGACAGGTCGGTCGCCTGGAAGAAAGAGCCGTGCCCGGCGATGCCCTGCCCATCGGTGTTGTGGAAGCCGGGCTTCATCGTGCCCTTGCCCGCACCTTCACCACTGGTGTTGTGATTGCCGGGAGTGTTGTCTGTGGGGTTCATCGTTCATACCTCCTTAAATCGGTATGCGGAGACCGGGCAGCCGCCGTGCGGCCACCGTCTGATCAGTCGTCGTCTTCCTGCTCTTCCAGCCAGTCCTCGTAATCCTCTTTCTTCTCGTCGATAAAGTCCTCGATGACGTCGAAGAGATTCTCGTCCATCAGCTCGAGGGACTTCAGCACGCCGGTCATTTCCCAGATGGTGTACATCTCGACCGAGGTCTTCAGGGACACTTCCCAGGCCGTGTCGACGGTCTGCAGAGTCTGCACCGGGATCGCTTTGCGCAGGATCTTCAGATCGCCCTCCACCTTCTGGATGTTGGGGCCCCAGTCGGGGAAATGGTCGGGCTGAATCATGTCGGGGGAGAGCTGGTTGCCGGTAGTGATCAGCTTGAGCATCACCCGGCCGAAGGGGCGCAGAACGTCTTTCGCCGACTGCATTCCGTGCTTGATGGCCACCTCGCGCATGATCATCACCAGGCCGCCGGGGGAATTCTTGAAGGGGCAGCGCGCGGCGCAGGTCATGCACTGGGCACAGGCCCAGATCTTTTCCTGCATCGCGTCGTAGATCTGCTCGACGTTCTCTGTCCAGAGAAGCTGGACAATCTCGCGGGGACTGTAATCGTAGAACTGGGCCGACGGACAGGTGGCCGTACAGATGCCGCAGTTCAGACAACCGTTCAATTCATGGTCGTAACGGAAGTCGCCGCGGATGTCATCGTAGATTTGCTGCATTTCGGCGTATGTTGCCATGAGGATAACCCCTTCTGCGGTGCCCACGCGGTAACCGATACCGCGTTACGCCTTAGTGTCTATCAGTGTGAATGCCAGACCCGGAATACCTTACCGATCTACTCAACAATTATCGCCAAAATAAGCCCGTCTGACAAGCGAAACTCCGCCTCCCAGACAGGCTTAACCGTACGTCTTACATAGGTATTGCAGGGAATCTGCACCCGGCCGCGCATACGGCCGACCTCCGGCGCAGGAAGCCGGGCGGCAAGGCAACGCGGTGCTGGTCGCAGGGCGCATGACAGGCAGATTCAGCAGTACCGTGAATTCGGCGATCTCAGCCCTTCTTGACCAGGAAGTGGAACTTGCCGCCTTCCTCGCGCGACTCCAACAGCTCATTGCCCGTCTGCTTGGAGAACGCTTCAAAGTCCTTCACGGAACCGGGATCGGTCGCAATGATATGCAGCACCTTGCCGCTATCCAGGGCCGACAGCGCCTTCTTGGCGCGCAGAATGGGCAGGGGGCAGTTCAGACCGGACGCATCGAGTTCTTGATCAAAGTTGGCCATCGCTCAGCACTCCTCTCGTCTTGGGAAACCCACCTCATGGCGGTCACCAGTTATTATCCAGCATTCATTAGAATTCAGCATTACACTTATATGACATCTGGGCGCCGAACGCAACCACCAAGGCCGTTCGACAGCCTCAACCCACGGAGCGTTCCGCGGGGGCCGGCGCGATGGGCAACCCACGCCGGGCCCAGTCCACGATGCCGCCACGCAGATTGAGGGCCGTGGCGTGGCCCTGGCTCGCCATGAACGCGCAGGCCTGGGCTGAACGGGCACCGGTGCGGCAATAGAACACGGTGGGCATATCGTCCGACCACTGCCCCGCCTGAAGGGGCAACAGGTGAAGGGGCACCGTCTCAGCCCCCGGAATCACGCCCTGATTGATTTCCGCCGGCGTGCGAACGTCCACCAGGCGGACGCCCTGCGGGTCCTGCTCCAGCCGCTCGGCCAACTCGTGACTGTCGATTTCCGCGATTCTCTGCATAAAGCACTCCCTTGATCGAGCCGGGTTCAAAATATTAGCTTATTAAAATATTCTATGCGTCGTGACGGTCTGTCAAGGCGGCAACGGGGGCGGGAATCCACCCGCCCCCTCCGCTTCCCGGGGCCTGCGGCCCATGGTAAGGTAAGCGGCCGCTACGGTCCGGCAGGTCCAGGCAACAACCGAGTCCAGCGAGGAAAACCCGTGGAAAAGAAAGACTTCGAATCCGATACCCGCTACGCCGCCACCTGGCGTGACGAGAACGGGCGCCTTCGCCCGATCAATTTCTATGTTTATCGACTCTACGACGAGTTCATGATCGTCCGGATGACGGACAGGGAGGGTTTTCTGCGGCGCCTCCCCTACGAGGACATCGTGAAGATCGTCCGCACCATGCCGGTGCGGGAGGAGGACCGGTTCTTCCTGCCTGAGGCCATCCTGGCCGAGGCCAACTGGAAAGACCGCACGGTGATGCATACCTACTCGTCCTCGCCGCACATGGGCAAATAGGCTCCGGCGTTCGCCGGGCGCCGGCACTGCCGGATGCCGGTGCCCGGCGCACCGATTCCCGACCTTCCTCCCGCCCCCCGTATTCCCCAATACCCACCCGGTTGCCTCAGTCGCGCACGGCGCAATTCTGATACGCTCAAAACTATGAGAGCACGCATAAAACTGCTGGCCTCGGCGCTGGCCGCGGCGCTCACCCTGGCCCCGGCGGCCCGATCCGACACCAGCGATATCAAACTGCCGGACATCGCCGCATCCTCGTCCCAGGTGATGAGCCCGCAGGACGAGGCGCGGCTCGGGCGGGCCTTCATGCGCCAGCTGCGCCAGCAGGTCACCCTGGTCAAGGACCCCGAGCTCAACGACTACATCCAATCCCTGGGAGACAGGCTGGTCGCCGTGGCGGACAACGAGCCGTTCCCCTTCACGTTCTTCATCGTCAAGGATCCGACCATCAACGCCTTCGCGGCCCCCGGCGGCTACATCGGGGTGCACACGGGACTGATCGAGGAGGCCCAGAACGAGGACCAGCTGGCGGCCGTGCTGGCCCACGAAATCAGCCACGTCACCCAGCACCACATGGCGCGTACCTACGAGGCCGCCGGCCGGCTCAGCCTGCCCACCGCCGCCGCCATGCTGGCGGCGATCCTGCTGGGCACCCAGAGCAGCGAGGCCGGCCAGGCGGCCGTGGCCGCCATCGGCGCCGGCCGCGCCCAGTATCAGCTCGCCTTCACCCGGGCCGACGAACGCGAAGCGGACAACATCGGGATGCAGGTCCTGGAAAAATCCGGCTACGACCCGCACGGCATGCCGAATTTCTTCCGGCGCCTGCTCAAGCATTCCCAGCTCTATGGGGGACAGCCTCCGGAATTTCTCAGCACCCATCCCGTGACCACCAACCGGATCGCCGATTCCGAGGCCCGCGCCGACCAGTTCAAAGGGGGAGGGAAGCGGGACCGCCTGGCCTTCCATATCGCCAAACAGCGGGTGAAGGTCCTGACAAGCGACGATCCCCACGGGCTGGTCAGGGATTACGTCGATGCCGGCGCCGACGCCAATGGCGCCCGGCCGGCCCAACGCTACGGCTACGCCCTCGCCCTGATGAGAGCCGGCCAATCCGGGAAGGCTCGGGATATCTTCCGGGCGCTCCATCGGGCCGACCCGGACCGCATCGCCTACCGCTTGGCGCTGGCCAAGGCCGAGCTGGAGAGCGGCGCCGCTGACACCGCCCTCGCCCAATACCGGTCAACCCTCAAGATCTATCCCGGCAACGCGACCGTGAGCACCTACTATGCCGAAGCCCTGATGCAGGCCCGCCAGGCCCGCCAGGCCCAACAGCTGCTGGAGAAGCTGGCGGAACAGCAGCACCCGCCCCGGCCCCAGATCTACCATCTGCTGGCCCGGGCAAGCCAGGCGGTGGGCGAGACCTGGCGCAGTCACGAAGCCATGGGTGAGTACTACTATCTCAACGGCCAGACCCACGCCGCCGTTCAGCAGTTGCAGCTGGCCCTGAAAACCCCGGGCCTGGATTTCTACGACACCCAGCGCCTGGAGGCCCGGCTTAAGCAGTTTAAGCAAACAGCCCGCCGCGAGGACAAGCAGCACTAGCGGCAATGGCACTGACTTAAGCTCATAGCACTTCACCTGTGTCACGCAATCGCTGCCGTGCTTGTTCTCTGGGTTCTTTAAGCCACTTTGATGACTTCGGCCTTCGTTTGCAGGCCCTCGGTTCTCGTCGCCCGGGCCGTTT
>DATFLG010000277.1:0-2922 GCA_035267985.1 Gammaproteobacteria bacterium
GAACCCCAACGGCTTCGCACCGGGGGAATGGGTGCCCTATCTGGGTGTCACCTACCGGATCCAGAAGCTGGGCAGCGACTGGTCCGCCTTCGGGCAGTTCATGTCCATGGTGGCCAGTGACGGCCCCCATTACGGCGCCAACGTGACGTTGGACGGTCCGGGCAAGTACCGCCTGACCTATCGGATCACGCCGCCCCCCTACCAGGGCTTCTACCGTCATACCGACAAGGAGACCGGCGTGGCGCCCTGGTGGAAGCCCTTCGACGTGAGTTGGCAGTTCACCTATGTGGGGGTGGGAAAGAAGGGCGGATACTGAGCCCGTCACCCGGAGCAACCCCGGGCCGGCGCTGACCCTCACCAGCTCACCGCCCGCCGGAAAGTCCGTTGGCGGTGCGCGCCGGCCGCCCGGTTCTACGCTTATTCGAGCAGGCACGTCCTGAGAAAGGGGTCCCGTGAACACCGTTCAACCGCTCGCCTTTGTCCGAAGCCGCCTGCTGTGGGGCGCGGGCTTCGGTGTCGCGTCCCTTTCCACCCCGGCAGGAAAAAGGGGGGCGGAGTCGGTGGCCTGCTTGACCCGCGCAAGCAACATCCCGCGTGACCCACTCCGACCCCCTTTTTCTGCCGGTTCGCAGCCCCGGGGGGCGACCGTATATCCCCGCCGTGGTGGCGGTGTCCGCCGTCCGGCCGGTTCTATGTCTTTTCGACCAGGCAGGTGCTGAGAAAGGGGTCCCGTGAAGACAGGTCAGCCGCTCGCCTTTGTCCGAAACTGCCTGCTATGGGGCGCGGCCTTCGGTGTCGTGTCCCTTGCGACCCCGGCGGACGCCGCTGAGGGCAGCGTCCGAGGCATCGCCATCGCCACCTGGCAGCATGCAGCGGCCGCTTCGGTCAGCGGCAGGCCGGTGCGGGATGAGCCCAGTGCCGCCCTGGATCTGAGTGCGAGCCTGCCCGCCTGGGGAGGCGCCTTCGAGTTGGAGCTCAAGGGCGCCACCACCCCCCGGGGCAACGGCGTCACCCGCGCGCTGTCGGTGGCCAACGCGGCTGTGGGGGAAACCCTGGACAACGACGACCGGGGCCGGATGATCCCCTGGCAGCTCTACTACCGCCATGGCCTGGGCAACGGCTCCCTGGCCGCCGGCCTCATCGATGCCACCGGCTGGCTGGACGGCAACGACATCGCCGCCGACGAGTTCACCCAGTTCATGGGGGTCACCTTCGTCCACAACCCCGCCATCGATCTGCCCGCCGCCAGCGCCGGGGTGGCCTACAGCGCCGGACTGGGCCATGGATTCGGTCTGGCGGCGGTGGTGAGCAATGCCACCGGCGTCGAGCCCCGGTACCGGCGCGCCTTCGATCTGGGCCGCCACGGCAGCGGCGCCTTCGCGGCCCTGGAGGCCCAGTGGACCGGCGGCGCCCTGAGCGTGAACCTGGGCGGCTGGCTGAACACCCGCAACCACGACACCGACGGCGACGGTGTGGACGACGACCGGCTCGGGGAGGGCCACGCCAGCGGGGTGTACGGGAACCTCTCCGGTTCCCTGGGCGCCGGCCGCTGGAACCTGCGCGCCGGCTGGGCCGACCCTGACATCCAGAGCACCGCTGCCTTCCTGGGGGTGGCCTACAGCCGCCCGGTAGGCGACGCCGTCGTGGGGGCCGGCGCCTCCCGCACCTACGCCTCCAGCCGCATCGACGAGCCCCATGCCGACCTCAGCCAGCTCGAAGTGTACGCCCGCATGCCGCTCACCCGGCACCTGAGTTTCACCGCCGACCTGCAACGCATCGCCCACCCCGGCTTCGACCCGTCCCAGAGTGGTGTGTGGGTCACCGGCGCCCGTGTTGGCTGGTCCTTCTGATACCGCGCAGGAAGAGCCACGGAACCCACGGAATCCACCGAAGAGAAGAATTCAAAGGCGCCACGGAAAACACGGAAAGCACGGACAAACGTAGCCCGGATTAGCGCCAGCGTAATCCGGGGAGGGAAGATGCACGGAACCCACGGAATCCACGGAAGGGAAGCGATCATAAGGCGCCGCGGACCACACGGAAAGCACGGACAAATCGTAGCCCGGATTAGCGCCAGCGTAATCCGGGGAAAGCCAAGAGCCGCGGAACCCACGGAAGGGAACAAATCAAGGGCGCCGCGGGCCACCCGGACGGGTATATCCACCACGCGGTCAAAAGGCCCGGGCAAAGCACGGGCCAGCCCCATCCCGTCTCCATTCAGCCCCATTTCAGCTCCCCGGGCTATCGTTCCCCCACTTACGGAACCGGGGACGCACCATGGTTGGGTCACGGCACGGGTACTCTCTGTACGGTGTGCGTCGATATCTGGCGGCTGCGGCACTGTTGTGCCTGCCGGTGCTGGCTGCCGCCTCGGACCTTGGGCCCGTTCAGGCATTGTCCGGGCCCGGAGCCGCCATCAGCCGCGTGCAGGTGACCACCTGCGACGGCCGGCCGGTGGTGCGCGGCGAGCTGCGCCTGTTTCCCGATCCCCTGCCCAGGTCGGCGGTGGGCCGGGTGGTTCTCGAAGCCGTCAGCGGCGACCATGTGGTCGCGCGCGCCGACACAGTGGTGTACCGGCTGGTCACAGCAGACCGGCGGGCCCGGGTCTTCGGCTTTCGAGGGGGCTTGCCGGCGGGTATACCCGAGGGCGTTTATCTGCGGGTGCGCCACGTGCCGCCGGCGGGGGGATGAGAGAAGAGCGCAAACAAAGGCGCCACGGACCACACGGAAAACACGGAAAGGAACAAATCAAAGGCGCCACGGACCACACGGAAAGCACGGACAAATCGTAACCCGGATTAGCGTCAGCGTAATCCGGGGAAAGTAAAGAGCCACCGAACCCACGGAATCCACGGAAGGGAACAAATCAAAGGCGCTCCCGAGAACGCGCGCCCACGGACAAGCCGGTTCGGGATGCGGTCG
>DATFLG010000278.1:0-17226 GCA_035267985.1 Gammaproteobacteria bacterium
CCATCCGCATCGAGTCCATGCGCACCGCCCGGACCAGCACCGAGCAGGCTCTGGAGCGCATGCGCAGCCAGCAGGGCCACCTGGTCCAGCGCCGGGAGGCCCTGACCGAGGCCCTGGAGGCCGCCGAAGCGCCCCTGCAGACCCAGGAGGAGGAGCTGTCCGGGATGCTCAACCGGCGGATGTCGGTGGAGCACGAGTTGGGGGAGGCGCGCCGGGCGGTGGAAGACATCGAGCATGCCCTGCGCAGCGAGGAGCAGGAGCGTACCGCCCGGGAACGCCGGGCCCAGGAACTGCGCGACAGCCTGGCCCAGGAACGCATGGCCTGGCAGGAAATCCAGGTGCGCAGCGAAACCCTCCTGGAGCAGCTGGCCGAGACCGGGCTGGAGCTGCAGACCCTGACCGACGAGATGCCCGAGGAAGCCGAGGTGGGCGTCTGGCAGGAGCGGGTGGAACAGCTCGAGCAGCGGATCCAGCGCCTGGGCCCGATCAACCTGGCGGCCATCGAAGAGTTCAAGGAGCAGTCCGAGCGCAAGACCTATCTGGATGCCCAGCACGGAGACCTGACCGAAGCCCTGGAGACCCTGGAGAACGCGATCCGCCGCATCGACCGGGAAACCCGGACCCGTTTCAAGGAAACCTTCGACAAGGTCAACCACGGCCTGCAGCAGATGTTCCCCCGGCTGTTCGGGGGCGGTCACGCCTATCTGGAGCTCACCGGCGAGGATCTGCTGGATACCGGGGTGGCGGTCATGGCCCGCCCGCCGGGCAAGCGAAACAGCACCATTCACCTGCTCTCGGGCGGCGAGAAGGCCCTCACGGCGGTGGCCCTGGTCTTTGCTATCTTTGAGCTGAACCCCTCGCCGTTCTGCATGCTCGACGAGGTGGATGCGCCTCTGGACGATGCCAACGTGGGCCGCTTCTGCGACATGGTCCGGGAAATGTCCGAGCGGGTGCAGTTCATATTCATCACCCACAACAAGATCACCATGGAGCTGTCCCATCACCTGACCGGCGTGACCATGCACGAGCCGGGCGTGTCGCGGCTGGTGGCGGTGGATGTGGATGAAGCCGTGCAAATGGCGGCTGTGTGACGGGCCCGCGGCCGGCCTGCCCCATGCCGTGCATGCCCTAAGGACGTCATGGATACACTGCGCTGGATACTGCTGCTGGTAGGCGTGGCGGTCGTCGCCGGCGTCTACCTCTGGACCCGTCGCCAGGCCCGGGGGGAGCGCGATACGCTGCCCCTGGATCTGGGCCGGATCGACGACAGCCCCCTGGAACGCCCCCATGACGCCGCGGCGGAGGATGCCGAGCTGCAGGCGGAGCTGTCCCGGCTGCAGGCGATCATCACCGAGGCGCCGGAGGAGGCGCCGGCGTCCGCGCCGGAGCGGCCGGCCGAGCACTCTCCGGAGCCGCCCCGCCGGGAAACCCCGCCCCAGCGGGCCTCAACACCACCCGCCGCCACCCCCGATACACCGGCGCCCGAATCGCCCCCGCGCCCACAGGCTCAGCCCGCGGCCCCTTCAGCCGGCCCGGCCGAGGGGCCGGCCTCCAGCGGGGGCGCCGACGCCCCGGAGCCGGCGGCGGCCCGTGCCGGGCACGGCCCTCAGCCCACGGCCGCGCCCCGGCCCCCGGCGGCGGACGACAAGCTGGTGGCGCTGTTCGTGGTGGCCCGCCAGGGCCGGCGCTTCACCGGCCCGGAAGTGGCCCAGGCACTGGCCGAGGCGGGGCTGCAGTTCGGAGCCATGGATATCTTCCACCGCTTCCCCGGGGCAGACACCAGCCGCGAGCCGGTATTCAGCGTGGCCAATCTGGTCAATCCCGGCACCTTCGATCCCGACGCCATGGACCAGTTCACGACCCCCGGGCTGAGCCTGTTCATGCGCCTGCCCGGGCCCGTGGACGGGCCCCGGGCCTTCGATGACCTGATCGCCAGTGCGCGGCGGATTGCCGACAACCTGGACGGCGAGCTGCGGGACCAGACCCGCAGTATCCTGAGCCGGCAGACCGTCGAGGCTCTGCGCGAGGAGGTCGTGGAGTACGAACGGCGGGTCCGGATCCATCACGCCTGAATTGCCGGGTCGGAGGCGGGGAACGGAGGCACGCGGTTGGCCATGTTGAGCTCCCATCCAGGCTGCGCCGGCGCCGGACGTTCCCGCCAGCGGCACGGGTCGGCAGCCGGTTCGAATCGTCCTGACCCATGAACGCATCGGACGAAATCCGCCAGCGTGCGGCACGACTGCGCGAACAGATCGACCACCACAACTACCGCTACTACGTGCTCGACTCGCCGGAGATCTCCGACGCCGAGTACGACCGTCTGCTGCGCGAGCTCCGGGATCTGGAGGCCGAGCATCCGGAGATCGTGACCCCGGATTCCCCCACCCAGCGGGTGGGCGCCGCACCGGCCGAGAGCTTCGGCGAGGTGCGCCACGAGGTCCCCATGCTGTCCCTGGCCAACGCGTTTTCCGACGAAGAGCTGTCGGATTTCGACCGGCGGGTGCGCGAGGCCCTGGACGTGCATCATGTGGACTACACCGCCGAGCCCAAGCTGGACGGGCTCGCCGTGAGCCTGCTCTACGAAGACGGGGAGCTGGCCCGTGCCGCCACCCGCGGCGACGGGGTGACCGGCGAGGACGTGACCCAGAACGTGCGCACCATCCGGTCGGTGCCTTTGCGTCTGCGCGGTGATGGCTGGCCGGCGCGCCTGGAGGTGCGCGGTGAGGTGTTCATGTCCCGCAAGGGCTTCGATCAGCTCAACCGGACGGCCGAGAAAAAGGGCCAGAAGACCTTCGTGAATCCCCGCAATGCCGCGGCCGGGAGCCTGCGCCAGCTCGATTCGCGCATCACCGCGGAGCGGCCCCTGGAAATTTACTGCTACGGTGTCGGCCTGGTGGAGGCCGGCGGGCTGCCCGATCGCCAGAGCGAGGTATTGGAGGCGCTGCGGGGCTGGGGGCTGCGGGTCTACCAGGGCGTCGAGCGGGTCACCGGCCTGCGGGGCTGCGAGGACTACTACGACCGGATGGAGCGCCGCCGCGACGACCTGCCCTTCGAGATCGACGGCGTGGTGTTCAAGGTGGACCGCCTCGACTATCAGCAGACCCTGGGTTTCGTGGCCCGGGCGCCACGCTGGGCCATTGCCCGCAAGTTCCCGGCCCGGGAGGAGAACACCCGGGTGGTGGACGTGGAGTGGCAGGTGGGACGCACCGGGGCCCTCACCCCCGTGGCTCGCCTGGAGCCGGTGTTCGTGGGCGGCGTGACCGTGACCAATGCGACCCTCCACAACCAGGACGAGATCGATCGCAAGGACGTGCGGGTCGGCGACACGGTGGCGATCCGGCGGGCCGGGGACGTGATTCCCGAAGTGGTGTCGGTGGTGAAGTCCAGGCGCCCCCGCAACGCCCGCAAGGTGCATTTCCCCGACCGGTGTCCGGTGTGCGGCTCGGATGTGATCCGCCCGGAGGGGGAGGCGGCCGCCCGCTGCACCGGCGGACTGGGCTGTGCGGCCCAGCGCAAGGAGGGGATCAAGCATTTCGCCTCCCGCCGGGCCATGGATGTGGACGGCCTGGGGGACAAGCTGGTGGAACAGCTGGTGGACCGGGAGCTGATCCACGACGCCGCCGATCTTTACGGGCTGACCATGGAGCAGCTGGCGGACCTGGACCGCATGGCCGAGAAATCGGCCCGGAACCTGGTGGACGCGCTGGACAAGAGCAAGGACACCACCCTGGCCCGGTTCCTCTACGCCCTGGGCATTCCCGAGGTGGGAGAAGCCACGGCCCGCCAGCTCGCCGCCCATTTCGGCACCCTGAAGGCCGTGCGCGGGGCCTCCCAGGAGGAGCTGCAGGCGGTGCCCGACATCGGACCGGTGGTGGCCGAGGAGATTGACACCTTCTTCCGCCAGACCCACAACCGCCAGGTGATCGACAAGCTGGTCGACGCCGGGGTCCACTGGCCCGAGGTGAAGGTGAAGCGCCGGGAGACCCTGCCCCTGGCCGGCAAGACCTTCGTGCTCACGGGCAGCCTGGAGTCGTTCACCCGCAACGAGGCCAAGGACCGGCTGCAGGGCCTGGGGGCAAAGGTCACCGGGAGCGTGTCCCGGAACACCGACTACGTGGTGGTGGGTGCCGATCCCGGCTCCAAGTACGACCGGGCGCGGGAACTGGGGGTGAAGACCCTGGATGAGACCGCCTTCCAGCACCTGCTGGCGGACCAGGAATGAGCCTGCCTCCGGGGCGGACTGCCGGCGGGCTGTGTCCTGTCACAGGGGTAAAGGGATCTGCGCAAAGGGGTCAGTACCCTTTCCTGCCCTGCTTTTCTGCGTTTCGGTCCGGGGGCGGGTTCCGTTCAGGCAACCAGTTCGGCGATCACGATCAGGGTCACGGCGACGCCCATCAGTACCAGGATGGTCTTGGCAAGGTTGACAGCCATGAGCCGGTCGTCAGGGTGCATGGGCATGGACGGCCTCCTTAGTTGTCGGTTGGCGATACAGCGATTGGAACCCTAGTCCGCCCGGTTTGTGTGGTAATTGACCCAGGTCAACCGGCTATTTATTCAGTAATTCGTTATATTAGCGCTAACCGGAGATCCGCCGCGGCCTGTTTGTGCACCCTTACTCGAGGCAATGAGTTGCGGTATCCTGGGCGTTGCGGCAACCCATGGAATTGATTTTTACGGCGGTTGCTTCAAGGAAGGGCCGGATCTCCCGAGCCGGGGATGCGGCGAGGAGGCAGCGATGCAGGGATGGGAGAGTCCCCGGCCCCTGGCCGTGGCCTCGGGGCTGGCCTGGGTTTCGGCGGGACTGATGGCAGCGCTCGCCCTGGCGATGGTCGCCACCGGCGCCCCGCCCCCGCTGCAGGCCGACAAGCTGGTGGTGCCTGCCGTGGCCTGGGGGCTGGCGGTGGCCCTGGGGCTCAGTGCCTGGGGCATCGGCCATGGCCGCTGGCGGTGGATGGTCCTGGCCACGTTTTCGGCCCTGCTGCCCCTGCTGGCCCTCACCACCGTGGGCCCGTACCTGCTGCTCAATGTGCTGGTTTGGGCGGTGGTGATGATCAACCGGCGGCGGCTGCGCTGAGCCGCGCCGGATCGGATCGGGAATTGAGTGACAAGTCGGACCGTTCCGGCGGGACGGTCCGGGAGGAGTGTTGAACGCGTGACCCTGGCGGCTTTCATCGCAACCTATGGCTATATCGCCATTCTGGTGGGTGTGTTCGTTGAAGGGGAGGCCGTGGTGATGACCGCCGGGTTCCTGGCCCATCGCAACCTGCTGGACCTGCACTGGGTGATGGGTGCTGCCCTGATCGGGTCGGTGGTCACCTACAATTTCTTCTTCCTGCTGGGACGCTTTCAGGGTACCCGCTTTCTGGAGCGCCACCCGGACTGGCAGCGACGGGTGGCGCGCATCCAGCGCCTGCTGACCCGGCACCATACCTGGGTCACCCTGGGATACCGGGCCTTGTTCGGATTCCGGGCCATCACGCCTTTCGCCCTGGGAATGACCGATATCCGCTACCGGCGCTTTGTCGCCCTGGACATTGTGCCCGCCGTGCTTTGGGCGGTGACCTTCTCCTGGCTGGGCTATGCTCTGGGTGAAGGGTTGCAGGCCGGTCTTGACGACATGCAGCATCTGCAGGGTTGGGCGGTCGGCGCAGTGGCCACGGCGCTGCTGGTGACCGCCGCTTTCACGTACATGTTCCGCCGCCTGCGGGCCTGACCCGCACCATCACACCTGTTCTGTCCGGACCGCTCGCGCCTTGGATCGCGGCGCCAACCGGCGTAAACTCAACCGTTTTTCCCCTGCCGAGGAGGATTTTTCCATGGAAGTCGCCAAGCACAAGGTGGTCACCATCGACTACACCCTGACCGACGCCGAAGGTTCTGTGATCGACAGCTCTCAGGGCCGCGAGCCCCTTGCGTACATTCACGGCGTGGGCTCCATCATTCCGGGCCTGGAATCGGCGCTTGAAGGCAAGTCCTCCGGCGAGTCCCTGCAGGTGTCCATTCCGCCCGAGCAGGCCTACGGCGAACGGGACGACAACCTGCTCCAGGCCGTGCCCAAGGACCGCTTCGAGGGCGCGGGCGAGCTCCAGACCGGCATGCAGTTCCAGGCCCAGAGCGAGGCCGGCACCCAGGTGGTGACCGTGGTGGCGGTGGAGGATGACACTGTCACGGTGGATGCCAATCATCCGCTGGCGGGGGTGACTCTGAACTTCGATGTGGCGGTGGTGGACGTCCGCGAGGCCACCGAGGAAGAGCTGTCCCATGGCCATGTTCACGGGCCCGAGGGTCACGAGCACGATTGAAGCCCCGGGCCTGTACGGTGGCGCGGCTCAGCGCCCCAGGAAAAGGACGGCCGCGCCGCCCAGCACGATGCTCAGCAGGGGCAGGACCAGGCGCCGGGCCAGCCGGGGGCCGGCGACCGCGGTCACCAGCAGTCCTTTGACCAGGGTGTTGACTCCCCCGGCCAGCACGATGGCCTCCACGGCCAGCCGCGGGTCCAGGCTGGCGCGGGCCATGTCGGCCAGGGACAGGGTGATGGCGTCCACGTCGGCCAGTCCCGAGGCGCCGGCCAGCAGGTAGATGCCCCGGTCCCCCAGCCAGGCCTGAACGGCCTTCGCCAGCACCATGATGGCCGCCAGCAGTACCCCGAACTTCAGGGCCGGCAGCAGTTCGAACGGGTTCTCCAGGGGCAGTTCGACCTCGGCCGGCTGCCCGCGCTGGCGGTACCACAGGCCGACGGACCAGGCGCCGGCGATCCCCGCCATGGTGCCCAGGGCCGGCGCCAGCGCCGGCGACAGGGCGGGGTTTACCACCGCGGCCTCCAGCAGCATGCGCGGGAACATGGTGCCCGCTGCGATCAGCACCCCCAGGGCCAGCCAGGCCTGCAGCCGGGTGTTCCGGGCCAGCCGCGCCAGACTCAAGGTGGTGGCGGTGGAGGAAGCGATGCCGCCGAACAGGGCGGTGAGGATGATTCCGGTACGGGTGCCGGCCATTTTCACGGCCACGTAGCCGACGAACGAAATGGCGGCGATCAGGACCACCAGCCACCACAGCTGGTAGGGGTTCAGGGCCTGCCACGGACCGTAGCCCCGGTCGGGCAGCACGGGCAGGATCACCACCGAGATGAGCAGCAGCTTCAGGGCGCCGGAGAGCTCCCTGGCTTCGATCCGCTTCAACCAGCCGTGCAGCACCGGCTTCAGGCTGAGCAGGACCGCGGTGACCACGGCGCCGGCGGCGGCCAGCACCGCCTGACCCTGGACCGCCAGGGCGCCCAGGGCAAAGGCGACCAGAGCCGCCACCGCGGTGGTGGCGCCATAGTCCCGGTCGGCGCCCCGCGCGCGCAGGTGGGCCACAATCACCAGGGCCGTGAACGCCAGAAAGGCGAAGCCCAGCAGTATGGGGCCCAGTTCCCGGGCGAGCAGGGCCCACAACCCGCCCAGCAGACCCACCAATCCGAATGTGCGTATGCCGGCCACCCGGGCGCCCTCGTGAGCCCCGCGCTCGTGCCAGCCGCGCTCGGTGCCGATCAGCAGGCCCAGGGCCAGGGCCAGACCTAAACCGGGCAATGCGTCCATGTACGCAAAATATCACGCTCGTTCACGGGGTTTAACCAGAAGCTGTCTCAGAATCCCACCCGGCCGTGACGGCGGCAAATTTGGCTTCGCCCTGGGAAGCTCCCCGGAGGCGAAGCGGGGAGCCGGGCCGGGTTGTTCCCAACGCGTGACGAGCGCCAAAGCCGCGGACGAAATCCACTCCGTCCCAGGGGGGTTGCGGCCCAAAGCCGCGGCCGCCTGGGTTGCACCCCTTGCCCGTGGCGTGGTCCACGGGGTAAGCGGGGACGGCGGCTCACGGGGGATTTTGAGACGGGTTCCAAAATGCGGTGTTGTTTTCCTCGACGCCGTCCCTGATTCATACTGCACTGCCGGCCAGAGCCAGAAGCCGGTTGCGGGAGGTCGTCAATGTCATCGATTCGTATCGTTTTCGACCGCCGGGACGCAAACCGCGTCCTGGTGGAGGAGTCCGGTGCTCTGCAGGAGCACGAGCAGATCTGGGTCTGGGACGTGTTCTACGCCAGTCTCGTCCATGCCCTGGCACGCCAGGGCGATGCCGACGATCTGCGGGAGCTGCTGGACGGCTGGGCCGTACAGATGGCCAGCAAGGTCTACATACCGGAGGACAAGGTGCGCACGGCCGGCCTTGCCCGCATTCGTCGGGACCTGGAGCTGGTGGACAGTGCCGACGCCCTGGAAGCCGACGGGCTTTTCGTGCTGCAGGTGAGTGCCGCCGAGTCAGGCTGGCCGGAAGTGTCCATCGCCGGGCCCGACGATGCCGACGGGCCGCGCCTGACCGCCGCCGTGGTGGCATTGGCCCAGCACTTCCTGGACCGCAACCCCCTGTTCATTCGCGAGCTGCCGATCCATGTGCTTTCCCTGCGCAAGTTCTACGCGGATGTGCTTGATCCGTCGGACCCCCGGAGCGTCGATCAGGCTCCGGTGTTCGCCCTCGGCAAGGCCCTGGAGTACTACCAGGACGCCGGCGAGGTTCTGCGCGGTTCCGGTTCCCTGAACTGATCCGGCCCCGGTCATCCGACGCCCCGCCTGCGGGGCTCAGGACTTGATGTCCACCTTGGCCGCCTTGCGCAGCTTCTTCACGTACTCCTGGACCTGTTGATTGCGGATCTCGCTTTTCAGGCGATCCCTCATCTCGTCCAGGGAGGGCGGCGAGGCCTTGCGGGTGCCCTCCAGCTGGATGACATGCCAGCCGAACCGGGTCTTCACCGGCTTCTCGGTGTACTGGCCTTTCTTCAGCGCGGTCACCGCCTTGGCGAAGGGGCCGACCATCTGGTCCGGGGCGAACCAGCCCAGATCGCCGCCCTTCTTTCCGGTGGGGCCGATGGAGTCCTTCTTGGCGAGCTTGGCGAAGTCGCCGCCGGCATCGAGCTGTTTGATGACCGCTTCGGCCTTTTCGCGGGTCTTGGTGAGGATATGCCGGGCGTGGTACTCCGTGGCCGGGTAGTCCGCGATCGCCTTCTGGTAGGCGGCTTTCACCTGCTTGTCCGTGACCGGGTCAGACATGAGCTGCTCGCGCAGGTCGATGCCCGCCAGCAGATTGCGCCGCTGCCAGTCCAGGCGGGCCTTGATCTCGGGGCGCTTGTCGATCTGCTTGTTCTCGGCGTCCTGCACCACCACTTCCAGGTTGATGAGCTCGTCGAGAATCTTCTTGCGGTCGGCGTGGGCGTCGGCGCCGGGATGGCGGGCGGCGCGCTGGCGGACATAGAGCTCGAACATCTGCTCGGTAATGGGCTGACCGTTGACCGTCGCAAGCACCTTGTCCGGATCGGGCTGGCTCGATTTGGCGGCCGCGTCATGGGGCGGGGCGTCGCCGGCCAGTGCCGCGGGCGCCGGCAGGGCGGCGGCTGCGATGGTCAGGGAGAAGGCAAGAGCGAGGCTCGACAGGCGATGGGACATGGGGATTCCTTGGGTGCTGATGGATTCGATGGGTTCAGGCGTCGCCGGCGGCTTCCGACGGGGTTTCGGCCTTGATGCCAAGGGCATGGATTTCGCTGTTCATGGCGTCGCCCAATGCGTCATAGACCATGCGATGGCGCTGGATGAGGCTCTTGCCCTCGAAGTGTGGGGAGACCACCCGCACGATGAAGTGCCCTCCGCCACCGCGGGCGCCGGCATGGCCGGCGTGCCTGGCGCTGTCGTCGCGGATATCCAGCGTCTGGGGATCGAACGCCGACTGCAGCCGGCTGCGGATCATCTCCACCCGGTCCTGGCTCATTTCAGGGCAATACCTTCTTGAACGGTTGCACGGTGACCTCGGCGTAGACGCCGGCACCCACATAGGGATCGGCGTCCGCCCAGGCCTTGGCCTGTTCCAGGGAATCGAACTCGGCGACGATCACACTGCCCGTGAAGCCGGCGGGGCCCGGGTCCTCGGCGTCCACCGCGGGGCAGGGTCCGGCCAGCACCAGGCGACCGTCGTCGCGCAGGGCGTGCAGACGCTCCAGGTGGGCGGGCCGCGCGGCGGCGCGTCCGGCGCTGCTGTCGCTCACGTCACGGCCGATGATGGCGTAGAGCACTCAGGATTCTCCGCTGGTTTCTTCCTCGGGTTCCATGTGACGCGCCAGGTAGAAACCCTGGGCCAGCAGGAACCCGAAAGTGATGCCCATCAGCCCGAAGAGCTTGAAGTTGACCCACGTGTTCTCATCGAAGCTGAAGGCCACGTAGAGATTGAGTACGCCCATGGCGGCGAAGAACAGGACCCAGGCGGTGTTCAGGCGCATCCACACCGGCGGCGCGACGCTGATGGCGTGCCCGAGCATGCGCTCCACCAGGTTGCGCTCGCCCACGAAGGCGCTGCCCAGGAACGCGACGGCGAACAGCCAGTAGGCCACGGTCGGTTTCCACTTGATGAACACCGGGTCGTGCAGGGCCAGGGTGGCGCCGCCGAATACCACGACGATGGCCAGGGTGATCAGGTGCATCTTCTCGAAGCGGCGGTGGCGCAGCCAGAAGATGGCCACCTGCGCCACGGTGGCGACGATCACCGTCGCGGTGGCCGCATAGATGCCCATGACCTTGTAGGCCACGAAGAACAGCAGAATCGGAAAGAAATCGTAGAGAAACTTCATGATGCTCGCGAGCCCCGGGGGCCCCTCCGGTTGGGTCAGTGCAGGGCGCCTTGCCTGCTCCATTGATTGTAATACGTTTCCATTACCCGCCTCACGGGGGCAGGATAGCCCACGGCATCCATCTGACGCATCCCCTCGGCGAAGAACTGTCCGGCATCCTGGGGCAGGTTGCGCACCAGGGTGTCGAAGGCCTCGCTCATGGTGGCGGGATCTTCGGAGCGGGTGGCCATGATGCCGCGGTTCAGATTCATGACCCGCCACGGCCGCCCCGGGTTGACGTTGTCCAGGTCCTGCTTGATGGCGGGAGCCACCCCGTCGATCAGCTCGCCGGCCGCTGTGCAGAGCGCCTTGAGCTCCCCGGGATCCTGGGTCTGGTTCGCCAGCTGGGCGAGGGCGTCGGCCACCGGTTCCAGGGTGTGCAGCGCACCGCCGTGACGGACCACCCAGAGGGCAAAGCCGGCGGTGAGCCCGTGGAGGGCGGCCCGACGGGCGTCCAGCCCCAGCCGGTTGATCCAGACGCCCAGGTCGTTGAGCAGGCTCAGGGCGTACTCCCCCAGCTCCGTGACGTCCCTGGTGTCCAGATCGGCCTCTGACTGGGTGGCCTGCCCGTCACCGCTGCGGGCCCGGTCGGTGTCCAGGCGGGCGAACACGTCCAGCAGCTGACCGAACGCCTGGGCCAGCAGGGCCGGCGTAACCTCCTGCTCGGCGCCCTGTCCGGGGCTGCCGTAGGCTTCCAGGGCCTCGGCCAGAATGGGCTCGAGGGCCGAGCGCAGGTCGCCGATGTCGGATGAGGGCTGCATCATGTTGCCATGGACCACCACTGTGCGTGCATAGTACCTGATTTGCCGGGGCGCCCGAAACGCCCGTCAATAAGGACGCTGGCTGTGCGGAAACCCCGGTAGGGTCGGGCCCGGGGCTTGAGGTACAATGCCCGGATGAGCCTGCACTACGACCTGCACAGCCACTCCACCGCCTCCGATGGCACCCTGTCCCCGGCCGAGCTCGTGGACCGGGCCCACGGCGCCGGAGTGGACGTCCTGGCCCTGACCGATCACGACACCACCGAAGGCCTGGCCGAGGCCGCCGACGCGGCCGGGGCCGGGGGCCTGGTGCTGGTGCCGGGAGTGGAGATCTCGGTCACCTGGCGCTCCCAAACCATCCATGTGGTGGGGCTGCACGTGGATCCGGCTGACGCCGCCCTGCAGGCGGGTCTGGCGGGACTGCGTCGTTTCCGGCAGTGGCGGGCGGAGGAGATCGGCCGGCGTCTGGCCAGGGCCGGGATCACCGGGGTCTACGAAGGCGCCCGGGCCCGGGCCCGGGGCGAGATCATCAGCCGCACCCATTTCGCTCACGAGCTGGTGGCCATGGGCCGGGCCAAGTCGGTGCGGGACGTGTTCCGCCGCTACCTGGTCAATGACAAGCCGGGCCATGTGCCGGGCCAGTGGGCGGCGCTGGACGATGCCGTTGCCTGGATCCGCGGCGCCGGCGGCCAGGCGGTGATCGCCCATCCGGCCCGTTACCGGATGACCGCCACCAAGCTGCGGGCCCTGGTGGAGGAGTTCGTCAGCGCCGGCGGCGCGGGCCTCGAAGTGGTCAGCGGCAGCCACGCAGTGCAGGACGTGCACCGCATGACCGGCCTGGCACGCAGCCACGGGCTGCTGGCCTCCCGGGGCTCGGACTACCACGGGCCCGAGACCGCCTGGGTGGAGCTGGGCCGGCTGGCGGAGCTGCCGGCCGGTCTGGTGCCGGTCTGGGAAAGTGAACCCTGGCGCGCCGCCCGGGCGCGCTGGAAAGCGGCGTGAGCGACGATCAGTCTCTTGCCGGCCCCGTCCCCCTTATGAGCCAGTATTTCGAGGTCCATCCCGAGACGCCCCAGCCGCGCCTGATCCGCCGGGCGGTGGATATCCTGCGCGAGGGCGGAGTGATCGCGTATCCCACGGATTCGTGCTATGCGCTGGGGTGCTGTGTCGGTGACAAGGCGGCCATGCAGCGTATCCGGCGCATCCGCCGGCTCGACGACCGGCACAACTTCACCCTGGTATGCCGGGACCTGTCGGAGATCGCCACCTACGCCAAGGTGGACAACCCCGCCTACCGGCTGCTCAAGACCCTCACGCCGGGTCCCTATACGTTCATCCTGCCGGCGACCCACGAAGTGCCCCGGCGCCTGCAGCATCCCAAACGCCGGACCATCGGCATCCGGGTGCCGGATCATCCCATTGCCCAGGCGCTGCTGGCCGAGCTGGGCGAGCCCATCATGAGCACCACCCTCATTCTGCCCGATGCGGCCCTGCCGGAGCTGGACCCGGTGGACATCCGCTCGCGCCTGGAACACGACGTGGATCTGGTCATCGACGGCGGAAGCTGCGGCCATGAGCCCACCACCGTGGTGGACCTGGTGGACGGCACCCCGACGGTGCTTCGCGAGGGGCGCGGCGACCTGTCGGCGCTGGCGTGAGCCGGATGCCGGCGCCATGACAAAACCGGGTATACTGTGCCGATGCAAGGACTGAGCCTTATTCAATATATTGCAGTGGCCGCGCTGCCGTTGCTGTTCGCCATCACCCTTCACGAAGTGGCCCACGGCTGGGTGGCCCGCCAGCTGGGGGACAAGACCGCGCTGATGCTGGGCCGGCTGACCCTCAATCCCATCAAGCACATCGATCCCATCGGCACCCTGCTGGTGCCCGCGGTGCTGCTCATGATGGGGGGCTTCATCTTCGGCTGGGCCAAGCCGGTGCCGGTGGACTACCGCAACCTGCGCAATCCCAAGCGGGACATGGCCCTGGTGGCCCTGGCCGGTCCCATGGCCAATCTGGGGATGGCGCTGATCTGGGCGCTGGTGGCGCGGGTCGGGTTCGCGCTGGGCGGAACCGGTGCGAGCTGGTTCGGCGTCCCGCTGATCCTGATGGGGGAGATCGGGATCATTCTGAACCTGGTGCTGATGGTCCTGAATCTGCTGCCCCTGCCGCCCCTGGACGGCGGCCGTGTCCTCACCGGCCTGCTGCCCGGGCCCTGGGCCTGGCGCTTCAGCCAGATCGAGCCCTACGGGCTGATCATCCTGGTGGCGCTGCTGGTGACCGGCGTGCTGGGACATATCATCGCCCCCCCGGTGCACAGGCTGGAGCTGGTCATGTTCGCCGTCGCCGGCTTGTAGGGTATGGGTCGCGCCGCAGGCGGCCGCGGGCCCGCGATAGACCGTCATTCTTTGTCAGTGTGCACTATGCCAGGCGGCGGTGAAGCGCCGCGGTTCAGGGAGGGGTTTTGACTTCCACCACCACGCAGAACGCCCGGGTGCTTTCCGGCATGCGGCCTACGGGGCCGCTGCATCTGGGGCATTACCACGGCGTGCTGAAGAACTGGGTCGAGCTGCAGCATCGCTACGAGTGCTTCTTTTTCGTGGCGGACTGGCACGCCCTGACCACCCATTACGAAGAGCCGGAGGTGATCGGTCAGAACGTCTGGGATCTGGTGGTGGACTGGCTGGCGGCCGGCGTCAATCCCGGGGCCGCGAAGCTGTTCATTCAGTCCCGGGTTCCCGAGCACGCCGAGCTCCACCTGCTCCTGTCCATGATCACGCCTCTGGGCTGGCTTGAGCGCGTCCCCACCTACAAGGACCAGCAGGAGCAGCTCAAGGAGCGGGACCTGGCCACCTACGGTTTCCTGGGCTATCCGCTGCTGCAGAGCGCCGACATCCTCATCTACAAGGCGGGCCTGGTGCCGGTGGGCGAGGACCAGGTGGCCCATGTGGAGCTGACCCGGGAGATCGCGCGACGCTTCAATCATCTCTACGGCTGCGAGGCCGATTTCGCCGACAAGGCCGAAGCGGCCATCAGGAAGATGGGCAAGAAGAGCGGCAAGCTCTACCGGGAGCTGCGCAAGCGCTACCAGGAGCAGGGGGAGCACGAGGCCCTGGACGTGGGGCGGGCCCTGCTGGAAGACCAGCACAATCTGGCCCTGGGGGACCGGGAACGCCTGTACGGCTACCTGGAGGGCAGTGGCCGGATCATCCTTCCCGAACCCGAGTCCCTGCTCACTCCGGCGGCGCGCATGCCGGGACTGGACGGGCGCAAGATGTCCAAGTCCTACGGCAACACCATCGGCCTGCGCGAGGACCCGGAGGCGGTGCGCAAGAAGCTGCGCACCATGCCCACGGACCCGGCGCGGGTGCGGCGCACTGATGCCGGCAATCCGGAGAAATGTCCGGTCTGGCAGCTCCATCAGGTGTATTCCGACGACTCGGCCCGGCAGTGGGTGTGGGACGGCTGCACCAGCGCCGGCATCGGCTGCCTGGACTGCAAGCAGCCGGTCATCGACGCCGTGCTGGAGGAACTGGGGCAGCTCCAGGAGCAGGCCCGGGAATACCTGGCCAACCCCGGCCTGGTGCGCAGCATCATCGACGAGGGCTGCGAGGCGGCCCGGGACGTGGCGCGGGACACTCTGGAAGAAGTGCGTCAGGCTATCGGTTTGAATTACAAGTGAAAAATCAACCTGCCTCTGCACACGCCGCAGAGCTGGGGTAGAATGCCCACCCCAAGGGAGGACGGCGCCCGACGGCGTCCGTGATCGCAGCCATCCATGAGTGAAGCAGAGCAGACCGCGGAACAGCCGCAGCAGACGGAGATGCCCTTCGCCATTGTGCTTGGCGAGGCCCTCACCGCGCTGCCCCATGACCTGTATATTCCTCCGGACGCCCTGGAAGTGTTCCTGGAGGCCTTCGAGGGGCCCCTGGACCTGCTGCTGTATTTGATCAAACGGCAGAACCTGGATGTCCTGGACATTCCCATCGCCGAGATCACCCGCCAGTACATGGAATACATCGAGCTGATGAAGGATCTTCGGCTCGAGCTGGCCGCCGAATACCTGGTGATGGCGGCCATGCTGGCGGAGATCAAATCCCGCATGCTGCTGCCCCGGCCGGTGGAGGCGGGCGAGGAGGAAGAGGACCCCCGCGCCGAGCTGGTGCGGCGACTCCAGGAATACGAGCGCTTCAAGCAGGCGGCCGAGGAGGTGGACCAGCTCCCGCGCCTGGGGCGAGACGTCTTTCCCACGACCGCCGAGGTCCCCGACAAGGGCGTGGTCAGGCTCTCGCCGGAAGTCAGCCTGGCCGAAGTGCTGGGCGCGTTCCGGGAGGTCATGAAACGGGCGGAGATGTTCTCCCACCACCATGTTCAGCTCGAGCCCCTGTCGGTGCGCGAGCGCATGTCCAGCGTGCTGAGCCAGCTGCAACCCGACACCTTCACGGAGTTCGGCGCCCTGTTCACCGTGGAGGAGGGGCGCATGGGGGTGGTGGTGACGTTCCTGTCTCTTCTGGAGCTGATCAAGGAGTCCCTCATCGAGCTCATCCAGGCCGAGCCCTTTGCGCCCATCTACGTGAAGGCTGCGGGCGGGGCGGCCCCTGAAAGCCAGGATGAGGCACAGCCTGCCTGAACCGGTGCGCCATGAATGAGATGAACCACGTCGAGCTCAAACACATCATGGAGGCAGCGCTGCTGGCCGCCGGCCGGCCCCTGTCTCTGGACCACCTGCTTGGATTGTTTCCCGAGGAGAGTGCCCCCGCGCGGGACGAGATCCGGGCGGCCCTGCAGGCCCTGGGGGACGACTATAGCGACCGGGGCCTGGAGGTGAACGAGGTCGCCAGCGGATTCCGGATCCAGGTGCGCCAGCGCATGGAGCCGTGGGTCTCCCGGCTGTGGGAGGAGCGGCCGCCGAAATATTCCCGGGCCCTGCTGGAGACCCTGGCACTGATCGCCTACCGCCAGCCCATTACCCGGGCGGAGATCGAGGATATCCGCGGTGTGAGCGTCAGCACGTCCATCATGAAGACGCTGCAGGAGCGCGAATGGGTCCGGGTGGTGGGGCACCGGGATGTCCCCGGCCGTCCGGCCATGTACGCCACCACGCGCCAGTTCCTGGACTACTTCGGCTTGAAGAGCCTGGACGAGCTGCCGACGCTCGCCGAGCTGCGGGACATCGACACCATCAATGCGGAGCTGGACTTCGACGGGCCGGCGCCGGTGCAGGCGAGCCTGCCGGTCTCGGAGTCGAGCGGCGCCCAAGAGCAGGCCCCGGAGCAGGATGCCGTGCCCGAGGACGCCGAAGGGGAAGCGCCGGCGGGCGCAGAGCCCAGCCGGACCGGGGAGGCCCCAGCACCGGTCCCGGAGGAGGCGGCCCACACCGGCCAGCCTGCCGGGGATGAATCCCGGGAAGCGGCTGCGGAGGCCTCCGACGAGGGGGAAACGCCCGTCGCTGCGTTCCCGGCGGATGCCGACGACGCCGGAGCCGCGGACGATGCGCCGCTTCAGAGCCGGCTGCAGAACCGGGATGACGCCGGGACGCACGAGGGCGATGGGGGGGATGACGCCGGAGAGGGCGGCAGCGCTGACCGCGACGCCCGGACCTCCGGCGCCGGCCGCTGAGGCCCTTGCGGGGGCCCATGGCTGAACGGCTCCAGAAGCTGCTTGCCCGGGCCGGACAGGGCTCGCGTCGCCAGGTGGAGGACTGGATCCGCGCCGGGCGCATCACCGTGAACGGACAGCCGGCGGCGTTGGGTATGCAGGTGACGGCGGACGACCGGATCTGCGTGG
>DATFLG010000279.1:0-5642 GCA_035267985.1 Gammaproteobacteria bacterium
AGGGCGGCGGCGGCTTCGAGGGCATCAAGCTCCTGCTGTGCGAAAACCCTCTGCCTCCGCTGGAGGAGGCCATTGCCGCGGCCCGGGCGGAGGTGCCGAAAAGCAACTACTACACGCAAGCCTACTCGGCGCCGCTGCGGCGGCTCATCAGTGACAGGCTGGGCGTATCCCAACGGCTGATCCATATCAACGCGGGCTCGGAGCTCATACTGCGGCAGATCTTCGACCGGTTCGGACAACAAGTGCACCTGCTGACGCCGACCTATGTCCTGTTTCCGGAGATTGCCCGGCGCTATACCCAGACGCGACTTCCACCGGAAAAGGATTTTCAGTTCGATCTGAGCCAGTGGGTGATCCCCGAAGGCACGACGCTGGCGGTTATCGTGAACCCGAACAATCCCAACGGGGGTATCTTCGACATGAACCCCTTGCTGGCGCTTTTGAGGCGGTATCGGGAAACGCGTTTTCTGGTGGACGAGGCGTTTATAGGCCTGGGCGGGGAATCGGTGGTGCATCTGGTGCCGGAGCATCCCAACTTGCTGGTGACTCGCACCTTGTCAAAGGCGCACAGCCTGGCGGGCTTTCGCGTCGGCTATGCAATACTGCCACATGACATCGCCGATGACCTCAATGGCCATAACGACGCCTACCCACTGGCGCGGCCGAGCGAGGCGGCAGCGATCGCCACGCTGGAGCAGGAGGACAAGATTCGTGAGCGCGTGGTGCAGCTGCGGGCCTGGACCGACGAGCTGGCCGCACAGCTGCGCACCCTGGGTGTGCGGACCTACCCGACGAGAACCTATTTCTTCCTGGCCGATTTCGCGCCCCATGATGCCGGGAAGCTTGCTGAAACCCTCAGTCGCGAGGGCATCATGATCAAGCCGCTGGGGGATCCGGTCCTGGGTGGCGGGTTCATGCGCGTAACGACGGCGCTGCCGGATGACAATGCTCGATTCGTCCGCACCCTGCGGGATCTGCTCTGACTGGACCCGGCGTGCGGCGCAACACCGCGATGGCGCCGGGCAGTGGCTCAGCGGTCGGCGCCGGCTAGATTTGCGTTCTCGGAATGCGGGTTTGTGGTGATCGTCGGGCAAGAGGACTTGGAGGATAGGGACATGAGACGAATATATTTTCTGCTTCCGGGTGTGGCGACGGCGAAAAACGTGGTTGACGAACTGCTGCTCGCCCGTGTCGGCATCCGACATATTCACGTGATCGCGAAGGCGGGGACTGCACTGGAGGACCTGCCCGAGGCCTCGATCGCGCAAACCAGCGATCTCATCCCCGGACTCGAGCGCGGACTGGCCGCGGGGGGTGCGACGGGCATACTCGCGGGGATCATTGCGGTCACGTTTCCGCCCGCCGGACTCGTTCTCGGCGGTGGCGCGGTGCTGGCGACCGGATTGGCAGGGGCCGGTTTCGGGGGGCTGCTGTCGAGCATGGTGGGGGCGGGCATGCACAGCTCGCGGTTGAAGCGCTTTCAGGGCGCGATCGAACAAGGGCAGATTCTCATGCTGGTGGATATACCCAAGCAGCGGGTCGAAGAAATCGAAGCCCTGGTGAAGAAGCACCATCCCGATGCGGATATCGAAGGCACGGAACCCACCATTCCGGCCTTCCCCTGATTTGCCGTTATCGATCCGGGTGAACCGCCGTGCCGTCGCTGCGGGGCCCGAACCCGGCCGGGGGAGGTGACCGGACCCGGGGCATGGGGCGCGTGCCCCCGGTTTGCCACACCGGCACCGTTCGCAACAGCCGGCTCCGGTCAGGATAGCCTCAGGATGGCCCCGGGGGGCTCCCGGACGGTCAGCGGCGTCCCGCTTCAGGTTCCGGTTCGAGCAGCGCGCGGTCGTCCGTTCGGGTGTCGTTCACCCGCCGGCTCACAGGGTAGGCACTCATGGACTCGGCGGGATAGGGCTGGAGCAAATCCGACAGGCGCCCTGTGTCCTGCAGCCGCGGATCCAGCCAGGCGGAGTAGGCATCGGCCGGCAGCAGCACCGGCATGCGCCCGTGAACGGGGGCGAGCAGGGTGTTGGCCGTGGTGGTCACCAGGGTCACCGAGTCGATCACGGTGCCGTTGTCTCCCTGCCAATGCTCCCACAGACCGGCGATGGCGAAGGGCTCGCCGTCGCGCAGCCGGATGTACCAGGGCTGCCTGGCGCCGGCCAGGGTCTGCCATTCGTAGAACCCGTCGGCCGGCACCAGGCAGCGCCGCCGGCGCAATGCGGTCCGATAGGCCGGCCGTTCGGCCAGGGACTCGGCCCGGGCATTGATCATCCGGTAGCCGATCTTCGGATCCCTGGCCCAGGACGGCACCAGTCCCCAGCGCAGCCACACCAGTTCGCGCCCCGCCTCGGCGGCCCGGACCGCCGCGACGGGCTGGGAGGGGGCGATGTTGTAGCGGGGCGCCAGTGCCGGGACTGCGGCGAGCTGGAAGTGCTCGGCAATGCGTTCGGCGGGGGTGGCCAGGGTGAAGCGTCCGCACATGGCACCAGCATAGTGGGTGCGGCGCCGGACCGTAAACGGCCGGCATTCTCGAGCCCCTCCCCCGGATGCCGCGCAGTGGAAGCCCGTGAACGGCCAAGAGCCACGGAACCCACGGAATCCACGGAAGGGAACAATCGAAGGCGCCACGGAAAGCACCGAAAGCACGGACAAGAGCCGATGAAGTCCCCGGATTCCACTTCGTTCCATCCGGGCGACGACGTTTCCACCGCGAACCACCGTCGCCGGCGCCGAGCCGGAAAGCCGGGGTCGGAGTCGATCGACCACCGCGGGTTCTATCGCCAGGATGCGGGACGATCGACTTTGACCCCAGAGTCCTTGCGCGAGTCGGGTCGCCGGGATCACCGATACGATCGCATCAGCCCCACCAGCACGCCCTGGAGGGTGATCTGATCGGGACGATAGCGCTGGGGGGCGTGGGCCGGATTGGCGGGGTGGAGGATCACCTGGCCCGGGCGCTGCTCGATGCGTTTCAGGGTGGCTTCCTCCCCGTCCACCAGGGCCACCACGATCTCCCCGTTGCGGGCGCTGTCGCGCTGCTCGATCACCACCCGGTCCCCGTCCAGAATCCCTTCATCGACCATGGAGTCCCCCCGGACCTCCAGGACATAGCAGGGCCGCGAGGTGCGCAGGGCGGGGGGCACCGGTACCGGCTGGGCGTTGGGCACCGCCTCGATGGGGCGCCCGGCCGCGATATAGCCCAGCCAGGGCAGCTCGTCGCCCGCCGATCTCGGGGCTCCGGCCGTGAGCCGCACACCCCGCTGCCTGCCGGCCATGGGCTCCACCAGCCCCGCGGCCACCAGGGCCTGCACCTGCTTGTGCAGGGAGCCCCGGGATCGCAGACCCAGCTCCCGGCACAGATCCTCCAGCGTGGGGGCGGGGAGGTGAGTGGTCTGCCGCGCCAGCAGATGCTCATACAGGGCCTGCTGTCGGCGGGTCAGTGGCGGGCCGCTGCCGGCTTGTGTGTTCTCCATGGGTTCTATACTATCACGCGGGAGAACGGATGGAGAACATGTCATGTCCCTGCCCGCCGCCGCCGAGCAGCCCTCGATTCCACCCGAGACCGAAGACCCGAGCGACCCCCGGCAGGTGCACCGGCTGGTGGCCCGCCTCAAGGGCAAGTACCGCGGGCGCATCACCGGGGAGCTGGTGGTCCCGGCGCGGGCTGCGCGCTGGGCTGATCTGCCGGACGAACTGGACGCCCGGCTGATCCGGGCCCTGAAGGCGCGGGGGGTGGAGCGCCTGTACAGCCATCAACGGGCCGCCTGGGAGGCGGTGCGGGGCGCCCGCCACACGGTGGTGGTGACCCCGACGGCCTCGGGCAAGACCCTGTGCTACAACCTGCCGGTGCTCCAGGGGGCCCTGGAGCACAGGTCCAAGGCCCTGTACCTGTTCCCCACCAAGGCCCTGTCCCAGGATCAGGTGGCGGAGATTCTGGAGCTGAACCGAGCCGGCGAGCTGGGGGTGCGGGCCTACACCTTCGATGGAGACACGCCCGGCGATGCCCGCAAGGCGGTGCGCACCCGGGGCGACATCGTGGTCTCCAACCCGGACATGCTCCACCAGGGGATCCTGCCCCACCACACCAAATGGGCCCAGTTCTTCGAGAACCTGCGCTATGTGGTGATCGACGAGATGCACACCTACCGCGGGGTGTTCGGATCTCATGTGGCCAATGTGCTGCGCCGGCTGCGCCGGGTCTGCCGCTTCTACGGCGCCGATCCGGTGTTCATCCTGTGTTCGGCGACCATCGCCAATCCGGGGGAGCTGGCGGCCGGGCTCATCGAGGCCCCGGTGGAGACCGTGACCGACAGCGGTGCGCCCCGGGGGGAGAAGCACCTGCTGCTGTGGAACCCGCCGGTGGTCAACCCGGACCTGGGCATCCGCGCCTCGGCCCGTTCCCAGACCACCCGCATCGCCCGGATGGCCCTGAAGAGCGGCCTGAAGACCATCCTGTTCGCCCAGACCCGGCTGATGGTGGAGGTGCTCACCAAATACCTGAAGGACGTGTTCGACCGGGACCCCCGCCGCGCCCCCCGGGTGCGGGCCTATCGGGGCGGCTACCTGCCCACCGAGCGCCGGGAGACGGAACGCAGGCTGCGCGCGGGCGGCGTGGACTGTGTGATCGCCACCTCGGCCCTGGAGCTGGGGGTGGATATCGGTGCTCTCGATGTCTGCGTGCTCAACGGCTATCCGGGCACCATCGCCGGCACCTGGCAGCGGCTGGGACGGGCCGGGCGGCGCAACCGCCCCGCTCTGGGGGTGATGGTGGCCACCAGCGCCCCCCTGGACCAGTACGTGGTCCGCAATCCCGACTTCTTCCTGGGCGCCTCCCCGGAGCATGCTCGGATCGATCCCGATCAACTGCTGATTCTCATGGACCATATCCGCTGTGCCGCCTTCGAGCTGGCGTTCCGCGAGGGCGAGCGCTTCGGGGGTGAGGACCTGAACGAATGCCTCGCGTATCTGGCGGAAGAGGGGGTGGTGCACCGGGAGGGAAGCCACTGGCATTGGATGGACGACAGCTATCCGGCCAACAGTGTGAGTCTGCGATCGGTGGCCGAAGGCAACTTCGTGGTCGTGGACATGACCGACGGCGCCAGGAACGTCATTGCCGAGGTGGACTATGCCAGCGCGCCCGTCACCCTCTACGAGGGTGCCATCTACATGGTCCAGGCCCGGCCCTGGCAGGTGGAGCATCTGGACTGGGAGGGCCGCAAGGCCTTCGTGCGCCAGACCGAGGCGGACTACTACACGGACGCCATTGACTACACCCGTCTGAAGATCCTGGAGGCGTTCGAGCAGCAGGTTCTGCCCACCGCCCGCTGCGCCCGGGGCGAGGTGCACGTGGTGCGCCGGGTGGCCGGCTACAAGAAGATCCGCTACTACACCCACGAGAACGTGGGCTATGGCCAGGTGAATCTGCCGGATCAGGAAATGCATACCACCGCCGTGTGGTGGCAGGTGGCGCCGGAGGCGCTGGAGCAGGCCTTCGACAACCGCTGGCAGGCTCTGGACGGCTTCCTGGGCGCCGCCCATGCTCTGCACTGCGTGGCGGCCCTGCTCACCCTCTGCGAGCCCCACGATCTGGGACGGGCGGTGGGCGACGGCCAGGCCACCTGGTTCGCGACGGTGGA
>DATFLG010000280.1:0-2781 GCA_035267985.1 Gammaproteobacteria bacterium
CACCCGGGTGATACTTCCCCAGACGTGGCCGCGGCTCATTGACGCGGTGCGCCTGTCCCTGGGCGCGGCGTGGCTGTTTCTCATTGCCGCCGAGGCCATCGCCGCCACCAACGGATTGGGCTACCGCATTTTCCTGGTACGCCGCTACCTGGCGATGGACATCATCATTCCCTACGTGCTGTGGATCACCTTCCTCGCGTATGTCATGGATCTGGGGCTGCGCCGGCTTTCGCGCAAGGCGTTCCCCTGGTACCACACGGGAGCAGGCCGCTGATGAGCGCCATCACCGTGCGCCACATGTGGAAGGAGTACGGCGACCAGGTCGTGCTCGAAAACGTCAACCTGCAGGTCGGGAACCACGAGTTCTGCACCGTGGTCGGCGCATCGGGATGCGGCAAGACCACCTTCCTGCGCATGCTCCTTGGAGAGGAACGGCCAAGCCGTGGCGAGTTCCTGATCGACGGCCGCCCACTGCCGGACGAGCCCGGCCCCGACCGGGGCATCGTGTTCCAGCGCTACTCGGTTTTCCCGCATCTGACAGTGCTGGAAAACGTCCTGCTGGGCCTGGAGCTGCAGACCGCACCCCTGCTGGGACGACTGTTCGGACGCCGCCGCCTGGAGGCGGTGGAGAAGGCCGAAGCCATGCTCCAGGCCGTAGGCCTCTACGAGGCCCGCCACAAGTACGCCACCGCCCTGTCCGGCGGCATGCAGCAGCGCCTGTCCATCGCCCAGTCGGTGATCAAGGAGCCCAGGATCCTGCTCCTGGACGAGCCCTTCGGCGCCCTGGACCCCGGCATCAGCGCGGACATGCACAAGCTCATCCTCAGACTGTGGGAGGAGCATCGCATGACCATCTTCATGGTCACCCATGACATCAAGGAAGGCTTCGAGCTGGGCACCCGCCTGCTGGTGTTCGACAAGGTGCGCCTCGACCCCCAGGCGCCGGAGGCGTACGGCGCCACCGTCACCTACGACATTCCCCTGGATGCCAATCACCCGCCGCCCGTGACAGACGTGGAACAGGCCACCCGGCGAACCGAGCGCTTCGGCGACACCCTGGTGCCCGCCTAGGCCACGCGCCGGGGGCGGCCACTCCCCCTTCCGCCGGCCGGTCAGGCCCGCAGCCCCTTCACTGTACGTTGACTGTCCCACCGTCGTGACGCTGCACCGGGCCCCGGCGCCAGCTATCCTCCCTGGCAGGATCCGACACCCTCCGACAGGAGTCCGAGGATCCGTCCACGCCCCGCACCGGTCCCGGTGCGCGACACCAATGGAGGGAACCGAAAAATGAGCAAAGTCCGAGATGAAGTGCTGAGCGCCAACGAAACCTATGCGGCCGGCTTCGGTGACAAGGCCAACCTGCCCATGCCCCCGGCGCGCCAGATCGCAGTGCTGACCTGCATGGACGCCCGCCTGGATCCGGCTCAGTATGCCGGCCTGGCCGAGGGGGACGCCCACGTGATCCGCAATGCGGGGGGACGCGCCAGCGACGACGCCATCCGATCCCTGGTGATCTCCTACAAACTGCTGGGCACCAAGGAGTGGTTCGTCATCCACCACTCCGACTGCGGCATGCAGACCTTCACCGACGACGTGATGCGCGAGCTCCTGGCCAGCAGCCTGAAGACCGCCTCGGTGGACGCCTCCGGCTGGCAGGACAGCGGCCAGGGGCCGGGATCCACGGAAGGCGATTTCATTGACTGGCTGACCATCGCCGACCAGCCCAAGAGCGTGGTGGCCGACGTCAAGCGCATCCGCAGCCACCCGCTGGTACCGCCGGAGATCCCCATCTACGGGTATATCTTCGACGTCAAGAGCGGCAAGCTGGAGGAGGTCCCGGAAGCCACCGCGGCAGGCAAA
The DNA here is from genome assembly GCA_035267985.1 of Gammaproteobacteria bacterium. GTDB lineage: Bacteria > Pseudomonadota > Gammaproteobacteria > DATFLG01 > DATFLG01 > DATFLG01. The sequence continues at coordinate 1,861 of DATFLG010000280.1, forward strand.
CCCAAGTAGAGGCAGGCAGCGGCTTGCCGGGCCGCCTCGGGATTTGTTCAGGCGCCCGCGCGGCAGTCCCGGGGCGCCGGGGGCCGCCACGCCTCCAGCATGGTCGCGCCCAGGATCAGGAGCCCGCCCAGAGCTTCCACCGCAGTGACGGTCTCGCCCCCGATGAGGGTGGCGGACACCACGGCGGCCACCAGCTCGGCGATCAGGATGATGGACGCCCGCCCCGCCTCCAGGTGAGTGACGGCCCACTGGGTGGCCACCGTGGCCAGCAGCAGCCAGCCGACCCCGAACAGCGGGAGAATCAGCCACTGGCCGGTACCCAACGGGGGGAGCGGCGGCTGCTCAACCGCCAGCAGGACACCGGCCATCACCAGGCAGCCGGCAAACATGGCGGCCACCTTGCTGGCCACCGGCAGGCGCTGGGTGGCCCGGAAGGTGACATTGTTCATGGCGAACGTGAACCCGGAGCTCAGGGCCAGCAGGTCGTACCCGGAGGGGGGACCGGCGAACAGTCCCGGCCCCCCCAGGACGAGCAGGGCACCCAGCAGAGCAAGGGCCACGCCCAGCCAACGCTGGGCGTCGATGCGCTCGCCCAGGAACAGCCGTCCGCCCAGCACGCCCCATACCGGCGCCAGGTAGAAAAGCACCATGGCCCGGACCACATTCCCGTAGGTCATCACGGTGGCAAAACTGAGGTTGGCAAAGCCGCCCAGCAGCACGATCAGCAACAGGTATCGACCCTGGCCGCCCCAGCGTCCGCGCTGCACCGCCAGCAGGGGCAGCAGCAGGGCACCCACGCTGCCGTAGGCAAAAAAGATCAGGCTCGCGCCGGCCAGGCCCTGCTGATGGAAATAGCGCAGGGGCCACCAGGTCAGGCCCCAGAGCACGGCGCTGAACAGCAGCACGCCCACCGGCGCCACC
>DATFLG010000281.1:0-13219 GCA_035267985.1 Gammaproteobacteria bacterium
GCGCAGGTCATGTCGGTATTGGGCATCCCGGTGCGCACGCGGCTGAGCATGCAGCCCACGCTGACGGCCACCTCGCCCTGCTCCTTGGCGATGGGGATGATGTGACACTGGGGCTTGCCCTCGAAGCGCAGTCCGGGCAGCGCATCGGACAGCACCATGGCCTGCTTCGCGTTGATGCGCAGGAACACCACGTCCGGGTCGACCGGGATCCGGGCCAGCGGGCCGTAGGTCACATGTCGGGCCCGGGAGGCGACCACGGGGATTTGCGGCACCATCTCCATCCGGACCCAGCCGGACTCCAGCAGGGCCGCCACATCGGCATTTTCACCGACTTCATCCAGTGACTTGAATCCGTGGGTGAGGCTGCCCACGCTGCAGTTGGCATGGTCCTCCGCCACGGTGGTGAAGGTGTCCGTCTCGCCCTTCATCCAGAACACGCAGCCGGCGGAGACGCGCCCCGTGCGCCCGTCGCTGCCGGCGGGGGGCATGGGCTCATTGAACGGGGCCACCCCTTCCGGGGCCCGGTCGCTGAAGGTGATTGCCAGGGGGGCGTGCTGGAGGCCGAGCAGCTCTGCAAGCTCGGCGGCCAACGACTGATACTCGGGGTGGGCCATGGGGCGTTCTCCTTGGCGCAAGTCAGCGCATTTGACGTGGGTGTCGGGACAATGACCGTCACCCCAAGCATACTTCAGCACAGCGCGCTCTGCCGGCGCCGGCCCGGGGCCGGTTGCCACCGGCGGACGGCTCGGCTAGGTTTAGCCCACTCCCGGCAGCCACCGGAACGGGCCGCTGCGTGATCATCGACTACTACAGCCTGCGCCGGGTCAACCCCTACCTGGGCGTGATCCAGGTCATCGATACCGGCGCGGTGCGCACCTACTCCACCACCGGGCAGCGCTGGCAGTCCCGGCGGGTGAGCGACAGTGAACGGTTCTGGTCGGACAGGGCCGCTGCGACGCCGGCCACGGCGGAGATCTCACGCCAGGCCCTGCACCGGGCCGTGGCCGAGCGGCCGGCCCTGCCGTTCCCCGCCGGCGACCGCTACGAGCTGTGGCTGCTGGCCAAGGATACGCGGCTGCCTCTGGCCCTGCTCAGGACTGCCCGCTGGCCCGAGGAGATGGAGGAGGTGGCGGATCCCGTGTGGCGCCCGTTCATGCCAGGGGAGCATGGCTTCGACCGGCGCGATGGCGCCGGAGGCGCGCCGGGACCGGGCGCCGACCAGGACCGGCTCCACCTGCTGGTGAACTATGCCGCACGCCCTATGCCGTGCGCCCAGTGGTTTGAGCGCACGGCCCAGGGCGGGGGTATCGGCCACGGGGGGCTGCGTGTGGAGGCGTCCATGGAGCGCCGGCACCTGCCGGCCTCCGCATTTCCCGAACTGCTGGTGAGCGAGTGCTGGACCCGGGCCGAGGACGCGGCCCTGGTGGCGGACTTCCACGACTGGAACGCAGCGCTTCTGCTCGCCCACCAGGGCATCGGCTCCGGGACCCGGGAGCGGCTGGAGCGGGCGGCGGCGAAATACCCGGCCCGTCTGCTGGATACCTATCCGGTGCTGCCGCAGGTGCTGGACGAGAGCAGGCTCAAAGTGGCCATGGTGCAGTCCAGGCTCATGCGCTCGGCCTAGGGAAGGTTCGGGCCGCTGAAGCGGCGCTCACGGCGTTGCAAAGGTGTTCGGAATGCTCATTGAGCCGGTGTAAACTGCGCTTCCTCGCCTTTGCGCCCTTGTGATCATCCGCGTGATCAGCCTGCGCAGAACTTCACTGGGAAACGGGGTGGGGCCGCATGGAAGGCTTCGAGGTGGAATCGAAAATGAACGACAAGGTCATCAAAGACAAGGCCGCGTGGCAGACACAGCTGACGCCCGAACAGTTCCGGGTCTGTCGGGAGAAGGGCACCGAGCCCGCCTTTACCGGCGCCTATCATGACTGCAAGGCGCCCGGGACGTACCGCTGCGTGTGCTGCGGGCAGGCCCTGTTCAGTTCGGAAGACAAGTTTGACTCCGGTACGGGCTGGCCCAGCTTCACCCGCCCCTGTTCAGCCGAGGGCGTCTACACCGGGGCGGACCGCAGCCTGGGAATGGTCCGGATGGAGGTGCTGTGCGCCCGCTGCGACGCCCATCTGGGCCATGTGTTCGACGACGGGCCTGCTCCGACCGGGAAGCGCTACTGCATCAACTCCGTCTGCCTGGAGCTGGAACGCGCTTCCGGGTAAGGGGGGTGGGTTACAGCCGACTGCCGGGCACCCGCACCTTCGGTTGCAGCGCCTCGCCGGTATCCGGGGCGTAGAAACGGGCGTCTATCTCGTCGAACTCGCCGAAGGCCTCGCGCAGTTTGAGGTATTCATCGGGGGTCAGCGCATTGAAGATCAGGCGCAGCAGCTCTTCGCGGGTGAGCGCCACTTCCAGGTCGGCGCTGCGGTAGCGATAACCGGGCTCCCCGGACAGGATGCTGGGCGGCCCCGGCTCGCCGATGCTCAGGGCCTTGGCGCCGCTGTAATCGCTGGCCGCGGCCACCAGCAGGGCGTCGGCGGCGAGCGCTCTGGTGCGGCCATGGCGATCTTCGATCTCCACCTGCCCCTCGGGCAGGCTCCGGGCCAGGCGGTTGCGGGGTTCATGGGCCATGGACTGCCTCCGGTCACCATGGGGTTGTCGGGATCGGGCGGGTGTCGCAACCCTTTAGGACGGGGCGGATTTTGTCCGCTGCTGTCGCGCCCGTCAGTCATTGGGAACAACCCGACTACGCGCCTTGCTTCGCTCCCGGGAATCCTACAGGGCCAGGCGAAATTCGTCACCGTCGCGGCCGTGCGCAGTTTTGAGACAGGTTCTATACACTGTAGCCGGGCGACTGTATGACGGAGGTGCCCATGAGACGGCTGTTCAATCCGGAGGTGCCGGGAGGGCGCCGGGGGAAGGCCCGCCCCGAGGGGGAGACCGGCGCCTGCACCGCGGGACCGTATCTGCGCAACCGTCAGGGCGCGTCGCCGGACAGGCCGGGTGAGCGGGCCGGGCAGGCATTGTGAACAGCGGCGGTGAACCCGGTGCGGCGCCCGCCCGGGCGTCGACCCCGTCCCGGTTGATCTATCTGCTGGCCGAGGACGGGCCCGATGCCCGGGACCTGGCCAGCCAGATCGCCCATTTCGGCTACGCCGTGAAAGCCGTCGAAGACGTGCCGGCACTCGAGGTCGCCATGTCCGAGGCGCTGCCGGTGGCGTTGGTGGTGGACCTGGAACCCCATGCCGGCACCGTGCTGGCGGCCCTGGGCAGGCTGCGGGACCGGTTCGCTCATGCCGTTCCGGTGGTGTTTCTCGCCTCCCGGGACGATCCGGCCACCCGGCTGGAGAGTGTGGGCACGGGCGGCGCCGGCTTTCTCGTCAAGCCGGTGGACGTGGGTGCCCTGGTGGATCTGCTGGATGACCTGAGCCAGCGCACCGAGCCCGGCGATTATCGGGTGGTGCTGGCGGAACCGGAACCGGCCCTGGGTGCACGCATCGAGGGGGCGCTGACCGAGGCCGGCCTGCAGGTCACCCGGGTCTGCGAGCCACTGCAGGTGCTGAGGACACTGGCCGAGACCCCGCCCGATCTGCTTGTCGCCGAGATGGATCTGCCGGGCCATGGCGGGCTGGCCCTGGCCCGCGCCATCCGCCAGCAGCCGGGCTACATGGGGATCCCCATCGTGTTTCTGGGCGACACCGTGGAGCCCGCCCAACGCGCCGAGGCGCTGATGGTGGCCGAGGACTACTTTGCCAAGCCCGTGGACCCGCACTGGCTGGCCGCGGTGGTGGCCAGCCGGGCCGAGCGGGCGCGGCGGCTGCGGTCCCGCCTGCACCAGGACAGCCTGACGGGATTGTTTTCCCACACCCGCATCAAGGAGCAGCTCGAGCTGGAGGTATCCCGCGCCGGCCGGGCCGGTCAGCCCCTGAGCTTCGCCATGATCGACATCGACCGGTTCAAGGCCGTCAACGACCGCTACGGCCATCTCGCCGGCGACCGGGTGATCAAGGCCCTGGCGCGCGTGCTCAAGGAACGGCTGCGACGCACCGACTTCGTGGGCCGCTACGGCGGCGAGGAATTCGCTCTGATCTTCCCGGACACCGCCCTGGCGGACGCCCGGGATGTGCTGGAAACCATACGCGGGGGGTTCGCCCAGATTCGCCATCGAAGCGACGGAGGCGCCTTCAAGGCCACCTTCAGCGGCGGGCTCGCCGCCTTTCCCCGCTGCCCCGACGCCGAGTCCCTGGTGGCCGCGGCGGACGCGGCCCTCTACGCCGCCAAGGGCGCCGGCCGCAACCGGCTGAGGCTGGCGGACTGAACCATGTACAAGCGGCCGGCCCGGGTGCTGTTCTGGTCGTGGCGGGATCCCTGTGCCGGGCTGCTGGCCCGGGCGGTGGCGATGCAGGAGGGCGCCTCCTGGCTTACCGCCCGCGCCGGGGTGTGGGGCGAGGCGCCCGGCTGCCACGCCCTGGCCCGATTCCTTCGCGGCCGGGGTCTGACGCCGGACGGCGAGCTCGAGCCCCTGGACGGGCAGCTGCTGGCCTGGGCCGATCTGCTGGTGACCCTGGACGCCCAGGCCCGCAGCCGGTGTCCCCCGCTGGCGTCCACCACACGCCCTGTCCATTGGCCGGTACCGGAGGCGCCGGGTGCCTACGGGCAGCTCTATCCGCGGCTTCGCCGGCGCATCGGCGAAACCATCGGGGGCCTGCGGCTGCTGTCGCGCCTGGACGAGGGGGAGAGCGGCGGGTAAGCCGGCCGCCGGTCAGCCCGACAGCCGGTTCCAGGCATCCAGGGCCGCGATCTTGTAGGCCTCGGCCAGAGTGGGATAGTTGAACACGTTTTCCAGGAAGTAGCTCAGAGTCCCCCCCAGGATGAGCGCCGCCTGCCCGATGTGGATCAGTTCCGTGGCCTGCTCGCCGATCACGTGCACGCCCAGCACCCGCTGGTCGTCCAGGGCGAACAGGATCTTCAATACCCCTTCCTGCAATCCCATGATCTGTCCGCGGGCGGTTTCCCGCAGCCGGGCCAGGCCGGTTTCGTAGGGCACCCGCTGCTCCGTGAGCTGTTGCTCGGTCATTCCCACCATGCTCATTTCCGGCACGGCGTAGATGCCGAAAGGGAAGTGGGCGGGGGTCGCGCACACGCTCTGGCCCAGGGCGTGGCAGGCGGCCAGCCGCCCCTGCTCCATGGAGGTGGACGCCAGGGCGGGGAAGCCGATGACGTCGCCGGCGGCGTAGATATGGGGTGCGGCGGTCTGGTAGCGCTCGTTCACGCCGATCCGCCGGCGCTCGTCGGTTTGCAGGCCGGCGTTCTCCAGTCCCAGATCATAGGTGCAGCCCATGCGCCCGGCGGCGAACAGGATCACGTCGGCCCGCAGGCGCTTGCCGCTGTTGAGGCGGGTGGTCACCGGACCGCTCTCGCTGCGCTCCACCGACGACACCGTTTCCCCCAGGCGCAGGGTCACCCCGGCCTCACGCAGGCAGTGCACGAATTCCTCCACCACCTCCCGGTCCATGAAATCCAGCAGGGTGCTGCGCCCGTCCACCAGGGTCACTTTCACGTCCATGGTGGCGAAGATGGAGGCGTATTCCACGCCGATCACGCCTCCGCCCACCACGATGAGCGATCGGGGAAGCCGCTTGAGATTGAGAATGCCGTCGCTGTCCAGTACCCGCTCGTCATCGAAGGGAATATCGGGCGGGCGCAGGGGCCGGCTGCCCACCGCGATGACGAACCGTTCGGCCCGATACTCCTCCACATGCCCGTCCGCGGTCTCCACCCGCACCTGGTGGGGGTCCATGAAGGTGGCGGTTCCCTCGATGACGGGAACGCCGTTGCGGCGCAGCTGGTGCTGCATGACCTCGATCTCATGGGCCAGGGTCACGTTCAGCCGCTGGCGCAGATCCTCCACCGTGAGCCTCGGCTTGAGGCGGTAGTCGCGCCCGTAGAGGCCTCGCTGGTCCCACCCGGTGAGATACAGCACCGCTTCGCGCAGGGTCTTGCTGGGCATGGTGCCGGTATGGACGGACACGCCGCCCACCACCGAGCGTCGTTCGATGATGGCCACGTCCCGGCCCAGCTTGGCCGCCTGGACGGCGGCGCGTTGTCCGGCCGGCCCGCTGCCGATGACCAGCAGGTCGTAGTTGTGCATGGGGCGCTCCCTGTGGCCGCGCCCTGGGGCGCGGGTTCAGTGCTGACGGCTTTCCGTCGCCGGCGGCTCCTTGAAGGGCATGGGATGCAAGATTCTGACCACGGGCTCGGGCTGCAGAGTGACATGCTCGATGTCATAGCGGTCATGGAGGAGGGCCTGCAGGCCCTCCAGCACCTGTTCCCAGCGCTGAATGTCCTCGATCATCACATGGGCGGACAGGGCAACGGTGCCCGATGAGAGCGTCCAGATATGCAGGTCGTGCACCGAATGCACGCCTTCGGCGCCCGCCATGGCCTGACCCACTTCCCGCAGATCCAGATGGGCGGGGACGCCCTCCAGAATCACGTGCAGCGATTCGCGCAGCAGGTTCAGGCTGGAGTACAGGATCAGCAGGCAGATCAGGATCGACAGGATCGGGTCCACCGGCGTCCAGCCGGTGAAATAGATGACCGCCCCCGAGAGCAGCGCGGCCACGGAACCCAGCAGATCCCCCAGCACGTGCAGCAGCGCGCCGCGCGTGTTGAGATTCTGCTCGCCGCGGCTGAGGGTGAGCAGCACGGCGATGTTGATGATCAGTCCCACGGCGGCCACCGCCATCACCGGCAGCCCCGCCACCGGTTCCGGCGTGTGCAGGCGCTCGACGGCGGCCACCACGATGCCGGCCACCACGGCCAGCATGAAGATGCCGTTCACCAGGGCGGCGATCACCTCGGCCCTGCCCAGTCCGTAGGAATGGCGCTCCGTGGGCGGCTTGCGGCCCACCCATTGGGCGAACACGGCCACCCCCAGCGCGGTGGCGTCCGTCACCATGTGCCCGGCATCGCCCATCAGGGCAAGGGACCCGGCCCACCATCCGCTGATGGCCTCCACGCCGGCGAATCCCAGCACCAGCACCAGGGAGATGGCCAGGGAGTTGCCGTGGGCATGGGAATGGGCGTGGCCGGCGTGGCTGTGGTCATGCATGGGAGAAAGGGCCTCCAGTGGGTGTCATGGCATGGGCTCGGACGGCGGATTGATCGCCGGGTCAGCCTGTTGTGTGAGGGAAGGGCTCGCAGCGGGCCAGGCCGAAGCCCTGAGCGTAATCGATGCCCAGTTCGGTGACCCGCTCCAACAGCGCAAGGTCCTCCACGAACTCGGCGATGGTCTGCATGCCCATGGTATGGCCGATGTGGTTGACGGCCTCGACGATGGCGGCGTCCATGGGGTCCTGGAGCATCTGGCGCACAAACGAACCGTCAATCTTCAGGTAGTCCACCGGCAGATTCTTCAGATAGGCAAACGAGCTCAGCCCGATGCCGAAGTCGTCCAGAGCGAAGCTGCAGCCCAACTGGCGCAGCGCCCGGATGAATCGCGACGCCTTGTTGAGATTGGCGATGGCCGCGGTTTCGGTGATTTCGAAGCACAGGGACGCCGGAGGCACCCGTGACGCTTCGATCTCCCCGCGGATGAAATCGAGCATCTGGTCGTCGTTCAGGGAGGTGCCCGACAGGTTCAGCGAGCACAGCTCGGGCGCTCCCCCGGCCTCGGCGGCCCGGCGTCCGCAATCGGCAAACGCGGTCCGGATCACCCAGCGATCCAGGCTCGGCATCAGATTGTAGCGCTCCGCGGCCTGTATGAACGAACCCGGATAGACCAGGCTGCCGTCGGTGTCCCGCATGCGCAGCAGCAGCTCATAGCGGGGGCGGGCATCCCGGGCGGCCGCGGGCAGGATGGACTGGCTGCACAGCAGGAATCGCCGTTCCTCCATGGCCTGGCCGATGCGGGCCACCCACTGCATCTCGCTGTGCCGGCGTGCCTGTTCGATGTCCCCTTCCTGGTAGACATGGACCCGGTTGCCGCCGTTGTCCTTGGCCACGTAACAGGCTACATCGGCTGTGCTCATGACGAAGCCGGGGGTTACCTCCATGCCGTGAATCGGCACCAGGCCGATGCTGGCGCTGACCTCGAACACGTGCTGTTCCCAGCGGTAGCGGAAGGCATGGATGCGCTGCAGCAGTGCGTAGGCGGCCTGCCGGCCCTGCTCGGCGTCGCAGTCGCCGAGCAGGATGCCGAATTCATCGCCCCCGAGCCGGGCGAGCACCGCGCCTGAAGGCAGGTCCTGGTGCACGAGGCCTGCCATTTCCCTGAGCAGCTCGTCCCCGGCCACATGGCCGCAGGTGTCGTTGATGACCTTGAACTGGTCGAGATCGACGTACAGCACCACGTCCGAACGGCGGCGCTCCCGGCTCTGGGCGATGCGCTCTGCCAGCGCGTTCTCGAAGGCCACGCGGTTGAGCAGGCCCGTGAGCGTGTCGTGGGTTGACTGCCAGGAAATCTGATGGGCCATGTGGCGTTCGCGGCTCACGTCATGGAATACCACGACCACGCCGATGATCGAGCCGTCCCGGCTGCGGATGGGCGCGGCCGAGTCCTCGATGGGCCATTCCTGACCCTGCCGGCTGCGCAGCAGGGTCTGCTCGTCCATCACCACCACGCTGCCGGTGCGCAGACACGTCTTCGCCGGGTCCGAAACCGCCTTGTGCGAGCGTTCGTTGAACAGGGCGAATACCTCGGCCAGCGGACGGCCCAGGGCCTCGCGCAGCGCCCAGCCGGTGAGCTTTTCCGCCTGGGGGTTCAGGTAGTCCACCCGCCCCCTGGCGTCCGTGGTAATCACGGCGTCACCGATCGAATGGAGGGTCACCAGGGCCCGCTCGCGTTCCCGGAACAGCGCCTGCTCCATGTGGCGTCGCTCGCGCCGGGCCTCGGCTTCGCGCAGCTCGCGCTCCACGGCGGGCACCAGGCGGGCCGGATGGTCCTTGAGGATGTAATCGGCGGCGCCGGCCTTCACCGCCTGTACCGCCAGGTCCTCACCCATGGCGCCGGAGACGAGGATCACCGGCAGGTCGGGGTCGAACTCATGGACCAGGGCGATGGTCCGGAGTCCGTCCAGGCTCGCCAGGGTGTAGTCGGCCACCACAATCTGGTGGTCCCCTTCCGCCAGGGCTTCGCGCAGCGCCGGCTCGCTGTCCACCTGCCGGAAGCGGGGCTCGTAGCCCCCGCGATCCAGGGCCTGGACCAGCTGCTCCAGGTCGGCGGCCGAGTCATTGACGATCAACACCTTGATCGGTGTGGTCATGACCGGCCGTGGCCCCCGGGCCGGGGGCTGAGAGCGCGAAACGTCTTGCGGGGCCCGGACATGGACGGTGTCTCCGGTGCAGGAAATTCAGGATCCCCCTGCCGGTGCCCGGCAGTCGGGGCGGATGGGCCCCGGGGCGGGTGGCCGGGGTTCGCGGAACCTCGCCCGCGAGGGCGCCTGTGCACTGGCCGCTGAAGCGGCGTTCCGGGCGTTGCAAAGGCGCGCGGGAGGCTCCTTTATTTCTCGTAAACTGCGCCTGCTCGCTCCTTTGCGCCTTGTGATCATCCGCCTGATGGACCGGTGCAGCGGTTCCCTAGGGCCTGGCGGTGCTTTCCCGCCGCCAGTGACCGGACTTGCCGCCGGCCTTTTCCAGCAGCCGCACCGACTCGATGGTCATCCCCCGGTCAACGGCCTTGCACATGTCATAGACCGTCAGCAGGGCGATCTGAACCGCAGTCAGGGCCTCCATTTCCACGCCCGTGCGCCCCCGGGTGGCGGCGGTGGCCCGGCAATAGACCGACGCCGCCTCGGCATCCGGCTCCAGCGCCACTTCCACCCGCGTCAGGGCAATGGGGTGGCACAGGGGGATCAGCTCGCCGGTGCGCTTGGCGGCCATGATGCCGGCCACCCGGGCCACACCCAGCACGTCTCCCTTCTTGTGGCCCCCTCCCTGGATCAGCTCCAGGGTCCGGGGTTGCATGCGTATCCAGCCTTCGGCCACCGCCGCCCGTTCGGTTTCGGACTTGCCGCCCACGTCCACCATGTGGGCGTCGCCGGCGGCATTGAAATGGGTCAATTCGGCCATGGTTATTCCGCGGGGCTCATGGGGCTGCGGCCGGTGCGGCGCGTGTTAGACTCCTTTTACGGTGCGTCAATCATAGGAGCCCGGCCGGGGCTCTGCAATCCGCCGCCATGGAAGTGAACGTCAAGTACTTTGCCAGCCTGCGCGAGCGCATGGGCCGCTCCGGGGAAACCGTGCGGGTCACGGCCGGTGAAACCGTCGGCCAGATCTGGCACCGGGTTGCCCGCGGTGACCCGCCCCCCGAGAATCTGCTGATGGCGGTGAACATGGAATACGCCGACCTGGACAGCCCGGTAGGTGAGGGGGACGAGGTGGCGTTCTTCCCGCCGGTGACGGGAGGCTGAGATGCGGGTGGAAGTGACTTCGGTGCCCTTCGATCCCTGGGCCGTGGTCGGTGACCACCAGGCGGCTCAACTGACCGGCGGCAGCTACGGGGCCACGGCGGTGTTCATCGGGACCATGCGCGACTTCAACGCCGGCGATACAGTGCGCGCCATGACCCTGGAGCACTACCCGGGCATGACCGAGCGCTACCTGGAGCGGATCAGCCGCAGCGCCGCCGAGCGCTGGGACATCCTCGATTCGCTCATTGTCCACCGGGTGGGTGTCCTGCGGCCCGACGATCCCATCGTCCTCACGGCGGTGTGGTCGGCCCACCGGGCGGCGGCCTTCGACGCCTGCCGCTACCTCATGGAAGAGCTCAAGAGCCGGGCGCCGTTCTGGAAGAAGGAAGCCCTGGACGGCGGGGGACGCTGGGTACAGGCCAACACCCCCGGCTGAGCGGCCGCCCCTCAGGCCGGTGCGGGCAGCGCCACGTCGCACACCGTGAACGTCATCTGCGCCAGGTCCCCCAGCACGTAGGTGGGCGCCTCGCCGACGCCGCCCACCGTGCCCGGATTGACCAGCCAGGTCACGCCCCCCTGGATGTTGTCCACCTGCGCAATATGGGCCTTGTGGTCGTGGCCGCAGCACACCAGGTCCCAGTCCCCGGTGGTGGCCATGGCCCGGGCGTAATGGGGGTAGTGCACCAGAAAGATCCGCTGTCCGGCCAGGTTCAGGGCCGCATCCTGGCCGTAGAAGGTCACCACGCTGCCCGCCTGGGTGGACAGGCGCGCCATCATATAAAGATCGCCGGTGTTATTGCCGTGTATCACGTGCACCGGCAGTCCCAGCTTCTGCAGCACCCACAGGGTGCTGGGCGCCACCACGTCGCCGCAGTGGAGCACGGCCTCGGCCCCCCGGGACCTGGCGTCGCGCACCGCCGATTCCAGCAGGGCGCGGTGGTCGTGGCTGTCGGAGAGGATGCAGACTTTCATGGCGGCCTCAGAAGTGGGGTTTGACCGGGGCGGCCCGGTACCGCTCCACGCTGTCGGTGACCTCGCGCTTGGCGTCCTCCGGTCCCGTCCAGCCCTCCAGCTTGACCCACTTGCCGGGTTCCAGGTCCTTGTAGTGCTGGAAGAAGTGGGCGATCTGGTCGAGCAGCTCCCGGGGCAGGTCCTCGGGGTTGCGGCAGTTTTCGTAGAGGGTGCACAGATCGTTCACGGGCACCGCAAGGATCTTGGCGTCGGGTCCGGATTCGTCGGTCATGCGCAGCATGCCCAGGGGGCGACAGCGCACCACGGCGCCGGTGATCAGAGGCACCGGGGTGACCACCAGCACGTCCACCGGATCGCCGTCCTCGGACAGGGTGTGGGGAACGTAGCCGTAGTTGCACGGGTAGTGCATTGCGGTGTTCATGAAGCGGTCCACGAACATCGCTCCCGTGGCCTTGTCCACCTCGTACTTGACCGGATCCCCATGGGAGGGGATCTCGATGATGACGTTCAGCTCGTCGGGCACGTTGCGCCCGGAGTCGACTCGATCGAGGTTCATGGTCCGGCTCAGGCCCAAAATGAAGAGGGCCGGTAGTATACCGGCCCTCCCGTACGGTTGACTAATTCATGCGCCGGGGCCGCGGGTTTTTCCGCGGCCCCGGCGCCCCTTCAGATCAGTGTCACGATCAGCAGCGCGACGATATTGATGATCTTGATCAACGGGTTCACGGCGGGCCCCGCGGTGTCCTTGTAGGGGTCGCCCACGGTGTCGCCGGTCACCGCCGCCTTGTGGGCTTCCGAGCCCTTGCCGCCGTAGTTGCCGTCCTCGATGTACTTCTTGGCATTGTCCCAGGCCCCGCCGCCGGTGGTCATGGAGATGGCCACGAACAGGCCGGTGACGATGGTGCCCACCAGCACCCCGCCCAGGGCCTTGGGTCCCAGCCATACGCCTACCACGATGGGCACCAGCACCGGCAGCAGGGACGGGATGATCATCTCCTTGATGGCCGCCTTGGTGAGCATGTCCACTGCCCGGGAGTAGTCCGGCTTGGCCTTGTGTTCCATGATCCCGGGGATCTCCTTGAACTGGCGGCGCACCTCGTTGACGATGCCGCCGGCGGCGCGGCCCACCGCCTCCATGGCCATGGCGCCGAACAGATAGGGCACCAGTCCGCCGATGAACAGCCCGATGATCACCATGTGATCGGAAAGGTCGAAGGTCAGCCCCGCATGGGCGCCTTCGGCGGCCAGTCCGTGGGTGTAGTCGGCGAACAGCACCAGGGCCGCCAGCCCCGCCGAGCCGATGGCGTAGCCCTTGGTCACCGCCTTGGTGGTGTTGCCCACGGCGTCCAGGGGGTCGGTGATGTTGCGGATCTCGTCGGGCAGCTCGGCCATCTCGGCAATGCCGCCGGCGTTGTCGGTGATGGGGCCGTAGGCGTCCAGAGCCACGATCATGCCGGTCATGGACAGCATGGCGGTCACGGCGATGGCAATGCCGTAGAGCCCCGCACAGGCATAAGCCGCCCAGATGCTGGCGCAGATGGCCAGCACCGGGGCCGAGGTCGACTTCATGGACACCCCCAGGCCGGCGATCACGTTGGTGCCGTGGCCGGTGGTGGAGGCCGAGGCGATATGCCTCACGGGCGAGAACTCCGTGGCGGTGTAGTACTCGGTAATCACCACCAGCGCCCCGGTAAGGGCGAGCCCTACCAGGGAGGCCCCGTAGAGCTGGAGCACGCTGTAGGTGCCGTTGTCGGCCATCAGCCAGTGGGTGACCGGGTAGAAGGCGATGGCCGCCAGCACCCCGGCCACGATCAGTCCCCGGTACAGGGCGTTCATGATCTTGCCG
>DATFLG010000282.1:0-2011 GCA_035267985.1 Gammaproteobacteria bacterium
CGTCCGGCGTGGCGGCTGACATAGGCGTCGGACAGCAGAAACCCCCAGGGCGGTATCGCCTCCTGCATGTACGGCCGGTCGGAGCGGTCCGCTCCCCAGTGTCCCGGCACCACCCCGTAACGGCCCACGCTGTCGCTTGCCTGGCGCCGTTCCGCGTCGAGCACATAGAGATACGTGCAATGCGGGAGTTCGGCGAACCCTGAAAACAGTGCGTCGTTGAGCTGCCGCCGATCGCCCCAGGCTGCGGCGGCCCGTTCGGCGAGACGCGCAAGCGGTTCGTGCAGCAGGCGCGCGAGCTGCGCCCGTTGACGATGAATGGCTTCCTTCCAGTCAGACATGGTGCACTTCCTTTTTCCTTCACCGGCCACGTGGACCGGCACATTGAGTGAGCTTCCTGGGCGTGCCGGGCCGTGTGAGGCCCGGCCCAGCGCGTAGAGCCTGTTTCAAAATCCCCGGCCGTCGCGGCCGTTTCGGGTTCGCAGACAGGTTCTCCATGCCAGGGCCTGCCGACGTGCCGACAAAGCCGCTGTCCGTCGCCGCCGGCCGGCGAGGGGCCGCGTGCAACGCGGAACGGCTGGCGCCTCAGCGGATGCAAGCCCGGTGCCACTTTCCGGCACGGGGAGGCGATCGGCTTTGCGTCCGGGAAATCCGCCCTTTGGCAGCCCCTTGGGGGCGATCGCCGACGCCGACCGGCGTCCGTGGGTTCATGGGGATCCGAAGCCGCGTCGCTTTCCGGCGACAAGGGACGCAGAAGTGCCCCGGTGCTCGTCGCCGCCGGAGACCGGCGCTGGCGACGGTCCATTAGACCCGATTCCCGTTCCGCAGCGGGGCATGGCCACCGCACCGACGCTGCGGCAAAACCGCAGAGCAAGGCATGTCACGGGTGTCCATTTTCAGGGAGTTCCCGTTGGCGTCGCGTATGGCGGTCATGCGCAGCTTCCCGCGACTGAAGTAGCGCTACTCCAGGTTGCCGTCGGGCAGATGGCGCAGTATCGCTGAACGTTGACAGCGGCGGGCGCCGGGGCCGGGGGAGGGGCTTGTGTCCACGACGCCCGCCCCGACCGCAGTGGCAGCGAGCACAAGGGACAGCGTGACCGTGGTTCGTAAAAGGTGCACGTTTGTTCAACTCTGAACTCGGGGGGCTTCGGTCTGCCCGCTTGCCCATTCGATTGCAGCTCCTAAAGGCTGTTCCCACCGCCGCCGATAACGTTCGCGAGTCCGGACCGGACCGCCAGTCGCGCCGGGGGGCGCGAAAGGAGGGGTAATGAGCCCGCCGAGACAGGTCGGGGGCGAGGCCGGGGTGGCCCGGCGCGGGTCGGGCAAGGGGCGGGGCCCCAGCCAGGCGCTGCGCCAGGCCTTGGCCCGCCGCCGACTGGAGGAGTACCGCGAGGCCAAGCTGCTGGAGCAGCATCTGCACGATGTGTTCACCGACGGCCATGGCTGAGCGAAAACGGGGACAGATCCCGGAAACCGGGGTCTGTCCCCCATCAGACAGCTTCTAGTAGCCGGTCAGCTCCACATACCCCACGCCCTGTACTGCCTTGTCCCGCCGGCTGCCGGTGACCTTCACCGCCCCCTCCCAGTAACGCACCGACAGGTCCAACTCCTGATCCGCCAGCAGGGGCGTCACATCCAGATCGAGGTGCAGCTTCGGCACGCTCAGATGCCAGCGGCTGGGATAGGTCCCGCCTCGGGGGCTGCGCCAGTGGCTTCGCACCGTGACCTTCACGTCACTGCGGTTCAGACGCACCACCTTGCCGTCGGGCTCCAGCAGGCTGCCGGCGCTGTGGGGGTCCACGGAGCCGTCCTTGCGCCGCAGGCGGTAGAACATCAGATCCGAGCCGTCTTCGAGCTGCAGGGCGAACCAGTCCCAGCCCGCCTGATCCGACCCCAGGGCGCTGGTGCTCCACTCCCGGTCCAGCCAGGAGCTGCCGGTGACCTTCAAGTCCCGGTGGTCCACGGTCACGGTGCCGGCGGTGGTGAGCCGGGGAATGGAATAGTAATAGGAAGC
>DATFLG010000283.1:0-8480 GCA_035267985.1 Gammaproteobacteria bacterium
CGCAGCCGGCCCCACAGGTACAGGGCGATGCCGGCCAGGGTGAACATCCCCGCCAGGCTGGTCATGCGCTGCACCACATATAGCACCGCGGTGAGATTGATGGGCAGCACCAGCCAGGCGGTCGCCATGGCTACCGCGGTCCACTGGATCAAGCTCTTGTCCAACTCGGGCCGGAACCGGTTGCGCCAGGCCAGCAGGATCAAGCCGGCCACGGCGTACACCAGAAGCCCGTTGCAGACATGAATAATGATGTTGGTCACCTTCATGGAGTAGGGCGCCGGTCCCCACAAATACTCGTTCAGGGCGAAGCTGAGCAGGCTCACGGGACGGCCAAGAATTCCGGCGTGGGACGAGAATGCTGCCGCCAGCAGTGAGTCCGGCCGCAGATCAGAGAGATGGACCGCCGGGTTGTCCACGATGTTGGGATAGTCGTCCAGGGCGAAACTGCCGTGGACGCCCGGCCAGTACAAGGTGACGGTGGCGAAGACGGCGCATGCGAGCGCTAGGGCGACGGCCCACCCGCCCGACAGGACCGGACGGCTATGGGTCTCGGGGGGGCGCGATATGGTCTCCGTGAACGGCATCCTTATCATGATACAGGCGGTTCCCTCCGATGGCGCTGCTCAACGGCAACTGCTGGGCAGGTACTTCCCAGCCAGGGATGTGGAGCCGCAGATCCAGGCCAGGTTCTTGCCCTGGGTGACGGCGGACAGCACGAGACTTTTGGTCTGGATGGCGCTGTTGGCATGATTTCCGTAGGTAACGGTGATGGCGTTGTTGGCGATCTTGACCTGAGCGACGTAGTTCCCGCTGATGCTGGCCGGGGAGGGAATCTGCGCCGAAGCATTGCTGGGGGGCAGAGTTCCGTGGTTGCTGTAGTACTCCCAAATGGCCGTCTTGGCCTTGTCCGCCAGGCTGAAGCCCTCGGCCACCTGGGACCGGATGGTGTAGTCCTGGTAGGCGGGAATGGCGATGGCAGCCAGGATGCCTATGATCGCCACCACGATCATCAGCTCGATGAGGGTGAACCCAGTGGTGCGGGTGTTCATCAGGACGGCCCTTTCACGGCGTGGCGGATGACGCACGTCTGGTGGTCTTGAAGCAACTTCCGCGCCAGCTGATTTCTTTCGGATAGGGTGCCGGTGGCCGGACCGCTCCAATCAACGATTCGCAGCATGGCGCGGCAATCTCTCGGCAAGACTGGCCCTGGTCGGCAGTGACCGAGGTCTCCTCCGGCTGGGATGGGGATTTAGAGCTTCGGGCAGCGGAAAAAAAACGCCCCGCACATGCGGGGCGTCTTATCACGACCCAACGGTCGCTTAACGACAGGACGAGGGCAGGTATTTCGGGTCGACGGGGCTGCTGGAACCCTGGCTGCAGGTCCACTGGACGCTTCCGCCGTTCGTATTCGGAGACAACTGCAGGGTCTTGCCGTTTATGGCCGTATTCGCCGTGTTGCCATAGGTCACGACAATCTTGCCACCGGAAGCATCAACATCTGTCACATAATTGCCGGTTATGCTGCTGGAGGTGGCCAGTCCCGCGGACGAGTTGGCGGGCGGCCAGGTGCCGCGGTTATTGTAAAATTCGGCTACCGCGGTCTTCGCCCCGTCGGCCAGGCTCAGACCCTCAGAGACCTGGGAGCGGATGGTGTAGTCCTGGTAGGCCGGGATGGCGATGGCGGCGAGAATGCCGATGATCGCCACCACGATCATCAGCTCGATCAGTGTAAAGCCCTGTTGTTTGCGCATCATAGGTGCGACTCCCTGGTTGTGCGTACGACAGACGGACACGGTTGAACGATCAGGCATCCTGCCGGGATCGGCCCGGAGAACGCTTGATCCAGTGAAAAGCAGGATGCATGCCAGGCCGGGCGGGCATGGGCATGTCATTAAATTGACGGGAAAAATCCGGCCGCCCCGCCGGGGGCCGGGCCGGCGCTGTCCGGCGCGTCGACCCGCGGCGTCACAAGGTGACGCGGTGCGTCACCTCCCGGGGCGCGTCCGGCGTCATTCCAGGCCCAGCTTCTTGAGCCGGTAGCGCAGGGCCCGGAAGGTGATGCCCAGCAGCCTGGCCGCCGCGGTCTTGTTGTAGCGGGTCTGCTCCAGGGCCTTGAGGATGGTCTCCTTCTCCACCCGGTCCAGATAGCTTTCCAGGGGCGGAACCGTTTCGGCGTGTTCCTCGGCAGGCGCTTCGTCGCCGGCGTCCCCGTCGGTTTCGCTGATCCGGTCGGGGCCCCGCATCTGGGCCTGGGGCAGATGCAGGTCCTCGCCGCGGATGGCCGTGCCCTCGCGCAGGGTCATGGCCCGCTCCAGGATGTTCTCCAGCTCCCGCACATTGCCGGGGAAGTCGTAGCGGGTGAGGGCCTGAAGGGCGTCTGCGGTCAACTCGATGGGTGGACCGCCCGACTCGCGGGTCAGGCGCTCCAGCACATGCCCGGCCAGCAGGGGAATGTCGGCGGGCCGTTCCCGCAGGCTGGGTACGTGCAGCTCGATGACGTTGATGCGGTAGTAGAGGTCCTGACGGAACTGGCCTTCCTCCACCAGAACGTGCAGGTTCTTGTGGGTGGCCGACAGGATGCGCACGTCCACCGCCACTTCCTTCTGGGCCCCCACCGGCCGCACGGCCTTCTCCTGAATGACCCGCAGCAGCTTGACCTGCATGGGCAGCGGCAGCTCGGCCACCTCGTCCAGGAACAGGGTGCCGCCCTGGGCGGCCTGAAACAGGCCCGCCTTGTCGCTCACCGCTCCGGTGAAGCTGCCCTTCTTGTGGCCGAAAAGCTCGCTTTCCATCAGGTCCGTGGGAATCGCGCCGCAGTTGACGGGCACGAAGGGCTTGTCCGCCCGGGGGCCCTTCTCATGGATGAGCCGGGCCACCAGCTCCTTGCCGGTGCCGGACTCGCCGCTGACGTATACCGGCGCCTGGCTGCGGGCGAGCTTCACGATGGTGGAGCGGATGGCCTGCATGGCCGGGGAGTCCCCGATCAGGGTGTCCCGGCTGCGCCGGTCCCGCTGGGGGAAGCGGTCGGAGAGGCGCAGCGCCGTGCTCACCAGGTTGCGCAGCACCTGAAGGTCCACGGGCTTGGAGACGAAGTCGAAGGCGCCGGCCTTGAGGGCTTCCACCGCCGACTCCATGCTGCCGTAGGCAGTGATGACCGCCACCGGCAGCTCGGGGCGCTGGTGCTGAATGTCGCGCACCAGCTCCAGGCCGCTGCCGTCGGGAAGACGCATGTCCGTCAGGCACAGGTCGAAGCGTCCCTGCTCCATCAGGCGCCGTGCGCCGGCCAGGTCGGCGGCGGCCGTGGTCTCCACGTCCATTCGCCCCAGGGTGATCTCCAGCAGTTCCCGGATATCGGCTTCGTCGTCCACCACCAGTGCCGTGAAGGCGGCCATCGTTGTTATCCTTCTTGTCCCGGATTGTCCGAAAAGGTGATGCGAAAGCAGCTCCCGCCCCCGGACATTCTACGATAGGACAGGGCCGCCCGGTTGCATTCGCACAGCTCCCGGGCGATGTACAGGCCGAGTCCGGTGCCGCCCGCGGCGGTGGTGTAGAAGGGCTCGAAGATCTGCTGCTCGGTGTCCGCATCGATGCCGGGCCCGTTGTCGATCACCTCCAGGACGGTCTCTCCCCGGCCGGTGTCCGCGGCGGCCCTCAGCTCCACCCGGGGCGGGCGATCCCCGTGCCCGCCGTGTTCCACGGCGTTCTTGCACAGATTCCACAGGACCTGGTGCAGGTGGGTGGGGTCGAAGCTGATTCGGGTGTCCGGGGGTTCGGTGCGGGTGGCGATCTGCTCGGCAGGAACCCGCTCGTACTGGACGAATTCGTGGACGAACTGGTCCAGCCAGTCTTGCAGGGCCAGGGTCTGGGGATGGGAGGGCTCGCGTCGTGACAGTTGCAGCACGTTTTCCACGATGATGTTCACCCGCCCGGACTGCTCGCAGATGATGTCCACCAGACGCCGGTCGCCGGTCGTGAGCCCCGGCGCCTCCCCCAGCAGCTGACTGGCATGGCTGATGGCGCCCAGGGGGTTGCGGATTTCGTGGGCGATACTGGCGGTGAGCCGGCCCAGGGAGGCCAGTTTCATCTGCTGGGCCCGCTGGGCCAGGGCGGCACTGTCCTCCAGGAAGATCAGTGTGCCGCTGCCTTCAGTGGTGCCCAGGGGCGTGAACCGGGGGAGCACGGTGGCGGCCGACCCGGGGGGCTGGAAAGGCGCCGGCTCCCGTCCGGGATGGCGGCGCCATTGCTCCAGGCGTTCGGTGAGGGCCCGGGACAGGGTGGTCAGGGATCGCATCCCGGGGTTCCCCGGCAGGCCCAGCAGCCGCCAGGCCGGCTCGTTCACCAGCCGCACCCGCCCCTTGGCGTCCACCGCCAGCACGCCGGACTGCAGGTGCTGGATGATGTAGGCGTTGAGGGTTTCCAGGTTGGCCAGGTCCACACCCCGTTTCTTGGCCAGGGCTTCGCTCTCGCGTACCCGCAGGGCGAGCATGTGGGCCAGGGTGGCCGTGGCGAAGAAGGCCGCGCCGAACAGGCCCGCGTGGGTGTAGTCTCCCAGGTCCATGGTGCGGGTCAGCAGGGTGTAGCTCTGCTCGCCCAGCACCGCCAGGGTGGCGAGCGCGGCGAACAGGAAGGCGCTGCGACCGGGCATGAGCAGACCGCCGGCGGCCACCGTGACCCCCAGCAGGATGCCCAGCCCGCTCTCCAGGCTGCCCGAGGCGTACATCAGCATCGTGATGATCAGGATGTCGGTGATGACCTGGGCGGAAACCTGCAGGTTGTAGGCGGGCCAGCGGGTACGTCCGGCCAGCACGAAGACCACGCTCACCAGGACGTACAGGAGCGCCGCGGCACCGAAGATGCCCGGGGCCTGGGGGCCGACGGCCGGCCGTGTCGGGGCGAGAAAGAACAGACCGGCGAGCAGGATCGCCAGAACCATCCGGTAGGCAGTGAAGAAACGCAGCGGCTTCCAGGTGAAGTCCTCGCCCGGGCTGGTGCCCACGGCGAGCCCGTTGTCCGGGTAGGTCAGCTCCATGGGCCCGATGGTACCCCAATCAGTGTGGGGTGTTGAGACACGGGCCTCAGGACGAGCCGTTCCGCCGCCGGTGGGCTTCGGAGCAGTAGTGGTGGTCGCCGGTGCTCACGGCCTCCTTCTCCGGCACGTACAGGCCGCAGTCATCGCAACGGACCATGCGGCCGCCGTCGCGGCGCGTTGCCAGGCGGGGCTTGGGTCTGGGGGGGCGGGGGCGTAGCAGCTTGAAAGCCAGCCAGATGACCGCGGCGATGATCAGCAGGCGCAGGAGCATAATCGGTAAGTTTCGGGCTTGGGCTGCGCCGACGCAAGACCGGCTTTGCGCATGACGGTGGTTTCCTCCAAAATACATGGCTTTCCCGGTTCCGACGCCCATGAACCTGCACGAGTTTCAGGCCAAGCAGCTGTTCCAGACCTACGGCATTCCCGTCCCGGAAGGCCGCGTGGCGTCCACCGCCGCCGAGGCGGCGCAGGCCGCCCGCGCCCTGGGCGGCGACGCCTGGGTGGTCAAGGCCCAGATCCATGCCGGAGGGCGGGGCAAGGCAGGCGGCGTCCGCACCGCCGCCACGGTGGACGAGGTGCACGGTGCGGCCCGGGCGCTGCTCGGCAGCCGCCTGGCCACCGCCCAGACCGGGCCGTCCGGGCTGCCTGTGGAGGTGGTGCTGGTGGAGACGCCGGTCGCCGCGGCGGCCGAATACTACCTGGGCCTGCTGGTGGACCGGGCCCGGGAGCGGATGGTGGTCATGGCCTCCCGGGCCGGCGGCATGGACATCGAGGCGGTGGCGGCCCAGGATCCGGAGGCCGTCGTGAAGGCGGTGGTGAATCCCGCCGCCGGCGTGCAGCCCTATCAGTGCCGCCGGCTGGGCTTCGCCCTGGGGCTGGAGGCGGCGCAGATGAAGGGATTCACCGCCCTGGTCCAGGGCCTGTGCCGCCTGTTCGCGGACAACGATGCCAGCCTCGTTGAAATCAATCCCCTGGTGGCCACCGACGGGGGCGAGCTGCTGGCGCTGGATGCCAAGGTCAACCTGGACGACAACGCCCTCTACCGCCATCCCGACCTGGCCGCCCGGCGCGATCCGACCCAGGAGGACCCCAAGGAGCGGGCGGCCCGCGAGCAGGGTCTGAACTACATCACCCTGGATGGCGCCATTGCGTGCATGGTCAACGGCGCCGGCCTGGCCATGGCGACCATGGATCTGGTCAAGCTGCACGGGGGCGAGCCGGCGAACTTCCTGGACGTGGGCGGGGGCGCCACCGCCGACCGCGTGGCGGAGGCCTTCAAGCTGATTGTCTCCGATCACAAGGTCAGGGCCATCCTGGTGAACATATTCGGTGGCATCGTGCGCTGCGACCTGATCGCCGAGGGCATCATTCAGGCGGTGCGGGAGGTGGAGGTGGCGGTGCCGGTGGTGGTGCGCCTGGAAGGCACCAATGTGGAGCGCGGCCGGGAGCTGCTGGCCGGATCCGGCCTCAACGTCCTGCCCGCGGCGGATCTGACCGAGGCGGCCAGAACGGCGGTGCAGGCAGCGGAGGCATCGCCGTGAGCATTCTGGTGGACGGCGATACCCGGGTGATCTGCCAGGGGTTCACCGGCCGGCAGGGGACCTTCCATTCCGAGCAGGCCCTGGCCTACGGCACCCGCCTGGTGGGCGGCGTCACGCCGGGCAAGGGCGGGCAGCGCCACCTGGGGCTGCCGGTGTTCGACACGGTCCACGACGCGGTGCGTGACACCGGCGCCCGGGCCACCATGATCTACGTGCCGGCCCCATTCGCCGCCGACGCCATCCTGGAGGCGGCCGACGCCGGGATCGACGTGATCGTGTGCATCACCGAAGGCATCCCCGTGCTGGACATGCTCCGGGTCAAGGCGGCTCTGGACGACTACCGGGCGCGCCTGATCGGACCGAACTGTCCGGGCATCATCACCCCCGGGGGGTGCAAGATCGGCATCATGCCCGGTGCCATCCACCGTCCCGGCGGGGTGGGGATCGTGTCCCGTTCCGGGACCCTGACCTACGAGGCGGTCTATCAGACCACCCGGTGCTCACTGGGTCAGAGCACCTGCGTGGGCATCGGCGGCGACCCCGTCCACGGGCTGGATTTCGTCGACTGCCTGACCCTCTTCGAGTCCGACCCCCAGACCCGGGGCATCATTCTGGTGGGGGAAATCGGCGGCAGCGCCGAGGAGGAGGCGGCCGAGTATATCCGCTGCCATGTCACCAAGCCGGTGGTGGCCTACATCGCCGGGGTGACGGCGCCGCCGGGCAAGCGCATGGGGCATGCCGGAGCTATCATCAGTGGAGGCAGGGGCACGGCGGCGGAGAAGATCGCCGCCTTGGAAAGCGCCGGGGTGTCCGTGGTGAGCTCGCCGGCGGACATGGGACAGCGCATGAAGGCGCTCCTGGACGTCTGACCCGCCTCTTTCAGGCCACTTCTCGTCGATCCGCAACTGCAAGGGAATCGTCATGGCTTCCCCGCTTCGCATGGTAATGGCCCAGCTGGATTTTCTGGTGGGCGATCTGTCGGGCAACGTGGAGCGCATCATCGCCGCGGCGCTCGAGGCCCGCGACGAGCTCGGTGCCCAGGCGGTGGTGTTCCCGGAGCTCGCGGTCACCGGCTATCCGCCGGAGGATCTGCTGCTGCGCAACGGCTTTCACCTGCACGTGCTGGCGGGTCTGGAACGCATCAAGCGCGACGTGCGGGGCATCCACGTGATCGTCGGCCACCCCCACCACGACATCGGAGGGCTGTTCAACGCCGCCTCGGTGATCCGCGACGGGCAGATCCTGGCCACCTGCCGCAAGCAGCACCTGCCCAATTACAGCGTGTTCGACGAAAAGCGCTATTTCGCGCCGGGGCAGGACCCCTGCGTGGTGGAGATCGCGGGCGTGCCGGTGGGGGTGAGCATCTGCGAGGACATCTGGATGCCCGGGCCCGCAGAGCAGGCCCGGAACGCGGGCGCCCGGCTGCTGGTGAACCTCAATGCCTCACCGTTCCATTCCGGCAAGGGGCGCGAGCGCGAATCCGTGGTGCGCCAGCGGGTAACCGAGACCGGCATCCCCGTGGTCTACGTGAACCTGGTGGGCGGCCAGGACGAGCTGGTGTTCGACGGTGAATCCTTCGTGATGGATGCGGGCGGGGAGATCACCCACCGGGCTCCGCCGTGTATCGAGGGCCTGTATCCGGTGGACTTCGAGGCCGGCGAGGCGGTTCGTCCCCGGCCGGGCGAGATCGCCCCTGCCCTGGACGAGGAGGCCAGCATCTACGAGGTGCTGGTCCTGGGGGTGCGCGACTACATCCGCAAGAACGGTTTCAAGGGCGCCGTGGTGGGCCTGTCCGGCGGCATCGACTCGGCCCTGACCCTGGCCATTGCCGCGGACGCCATCGGGGGCGATCAGGTGGAAGCCGTGCTCATGCCCTCGCGCTACACTTCGGACATGAGCATCGAGGACGC
>DATFLG010000284.1:0-2809 GCA_035267985.1 Gammaproteobacteria bacterium
TAGGCGTTCCCCACCTGCTGGGACAGGGGCGAGTCCGCATTGACCACCACCAGGGTGGTCTCCGGCCCGCCGCCCGCCCGCGCCGGGACAGGCCCCAGGCCAGCCAGGGCCGCGGCCAACACCACCGCGCCGGCAAGCGGCCTGAATGCGCCTCCACCGCGCCGGACAGCGTGGTTCAATTGAACCGCCGACCTCACCAGGACGGTGGAAATTAACCACGCCAGAGCCGCAGGTTTCACGGAAGTGTCGGTCCCTGCTCGCGTTCATCCATGGCACGGTCCCTGCTTGCCAGCCTGCAAGCCTTTTCCAGCCAGGCACCCGCGGACCGCGATTCAGGGAAGCCGCCATGGATGCACCACAATCCTACACGAACTCCTCGCAGCAGATCGCCTTCGGCGGGCTGCGCGTGGCCTTCGGCGTGGTCTGGCTGATCAATGCCTGGTTCCAGGGCGAGAGCGTCTATCTGGGACATTTCCTGGACTGGTTCGCCACCAGTCCCGCACACGAATCCCCGTGGCTGCACAGCTACGCCGCCTGGCTCGTCCAGGCGATCCAGCATGTGGGCGCCGGGCCCGTGGGCACCGCCATCGTGGTCGTGGACGTGCTCCTGGCGCTGTCCCTGTTGACCGGGCTGTGGCTGCGCGTGGTCGGCTGGATCGGCGTGCTCTACGGGCTGTTCGTCTGGTCGGCCATGGGCGCGCTTGGAGAGCCCTATACCATAGGCGCCACCGACCCGGGACCGGGAATCGTGTATGCCATCGCGTTCCTGACCATCATCCTGGCGGTGCCTCTGGAGGAGCAGGCGGCCTACCCGGACCGCCCTCATCCCACGTCGAACCGGGATCCCGGCAGACAGCTCGCGCTGCCCCGGGTCCTGTTCGGCCTGCTCTGGGCGTTCGATGCCTCCTGGAAATGGCATCCGTATTTCCTGATGCATTTCACCGGCTACCTCACGGCCGCCGAATCCGGCCAGCCTCACTGGATCGTGGACTACATCCAGTTCTTTATCAATGTCATTCACCTCATCGGACCTTCCATCTGCGCGTTGCTGGTGGCATTGCTGGAGACCTTCATCGCGGTGAGCCTGCTTTCGGGAAAATGGCTGCGCTTCGCCCTGCCCGCCGGCGTACTGTTCACGCTGGGCATCTGGACCACCGCCGAGGGGTGGGGCGGGCCCTACGGGCCCGGCAACACCGCCATGCCCGGAAACCTGGTCGGCAACGCCATCCTGTACGCCTACATCTTCGCGTTCCTGGCGGCTGCGTACCTGCCCCTGGGCGAATTGGACTGGTGGCGCCGGCGCGCCACCCTCAGTCACGTTTGATCCGCAGCGCAGCCCGTACACCAGGCCACCGCGGCACGCTCCCGGGAGGATGCGTCATGGCATTGAAAAGAACCCTCGGACTCACCCTTGCCGTCACCGGCAGCCTGTCCCTGCTGGGGTGCGCCGGCGGGCCGACCCGCGAGAGCACCGGCCAGTACCTCGATTCCAGCGTCATCACCGCCAAGGTCAAGACCCGCCTGGTGAAAGAAGACCGCGCCGCCGCCATGGACGTCCATGTGGACACCTACAAGGACCGGGTGGAGCTCAGCGGGTTCGTCAACACCGAGGCCGCGAAACGGCGGGCCGGAAAGCTCGCCCGGCAGGTGCCCGGCGTCCAGGCAGTGGACAACCAGCTGGTGGTCAAATAGGGTTTCGTCCTGCCCCGACCGGACACATCGGAGGTGACCATGAACGATACGCGTCGACCGGTCCTGGCCGCGATGCTGGCCCTGAGCGCAGCGGCCGGAATGAGCACGGCGGCAGTGGCCAGGACGCCCCCCATGGAGAAGTGCTACGGCATCAACCGGGCCCACAGGAACGACTGCGCCACCGGCAAGAACGCCTGCGCCGGCCAGGCCACCCGCAGCCGCGATCCCAATGCCTTTGTGCTGGTTCCCAAAGGGGACTGCCGGAAGATCGCCGGTGGCAGCCTCAGCCCCGGGCGAAGGGGCAAGGAGCAGTCTTCGAACAGCCGCTCCCATAACTCACCCCAGGACTGAGCCCCGACAGTCTGTTCCCCACATCGACACAACCAACAGCGAACAGAGGAGGCAGACATGGACAAGCGACAACTGCTGATCAGCACCGCACTGGGCGGCCTGATGACCCTGTCCACGGCAGGCGCCGCCCAGGCGGCTCAGCCCCAGATGCAGAAGTGCTACGGCATCAACAAGGCCCACATGAACGACTGCAAGAGCGCGGATCACGGCTGCAAGGGAATGGCCAGCAAGAGCCGGGATCCGGACTCCTTCGTCTACCTGCCCAAAGGCGTATGTCAGAAGATCGCCGGCAGCAGCCTGACGCCCGGCGGCGGATCGGGCAAAGGCAGCGGCTCCGGTTCCTCCGGCGGCGGCATGAATGGCGGTATGGGCGGGGGCATGTAAGGCCGCTCCGGATCAGCCCATGTGATCCGGAGTCTCCAGCAGACCGTGGGCCACCAGCAGCGCCTTCAGCTCGGCATCGCTCGCGATGCCGAGCTGGTGGCGTGCGTGGCGCCGGTGCGTATTGACCGTCTTCACATGCAGGTGCAGGCGCTCGGAGATTTCCGCCGGTCGATGGCCCTGGCCGATCATCAGGGCGACCTGGAGCTGCCGGAAAGTGAACCCGTCCAGGGGTGAGCGCCGGCGCCGGTCCATCAGGGAATGGCTGACCTGACGGGCGATGTCCGGAGCCACATAGCGCTGGCCCCCATGCACGGTCTTCAGGGCCTCGATGAGCTGGGGGGCTTCGCACTGGCGGGTCAGGTGGCCGTGCAGGCCCAGACCG
>DATFLG010000285.1:0-2624 GCA_035267985.1 Gammaproteobacteria bacterium
GCTCACCCGGGACCATACCTTCGTGCAGCAGCTGGTGGACGGAGGAGCCCTGACCCCGACCCAGGCCTTGAGTCATCCCCAACGCAACCAGGTCACCCAGGCCCTGGGGGCTGCCGGCCTCCAGGAGCTGGACGTGGGGACGGTGCTCGGCACGTTGCGTCCCGGCCAGGCGCTGCTGCTGTGCAGCGACGGGCTGACCGGCGAGGTGCCCGATCAGCGGATCCGGGATGTGCTGGCCGCAGAAGGGGACGAGCAGACGAAAGTGGACCGTCTGATCGATCTCGCTCTGGACGCGGGCGCCCCCGACAACGTGACCGTGGTGCTGGTCTCCATCCCCGGTGCCTGAGCAATCCGTCGGCAGGCCCTTTCCTGCCTGCACCCCCGTCTATACTCCTGGGCAGGCCGCCTTCCACCGCGCGGCCCGGTGCACACCCGCCAGGGGCCCATGGAATTGGCTGATCCTCCCGGAAAAAACGGTTTCCTGAGCCGGCGGGGTTTCATCCGGCTGACGGGCGCTGCCGTGGCCGCCACTGCGCTTCCCGGCTGGAGCCTGCCGCGCAGACTGGAGGAATGGCTCGCCCTGGGGCACGCACCCAGGGCGAAACACAGAACGCCTTTCATCACGCCCAACGATGATTTCTACCTGGTGGCGGTGAATCCGTCCTATCGCCCGCCGGTCACGCCGGGGGACATCGCGGGCAAGTGGTCACTGACGCTGACCGGCCCGGGTGAAAAGAGCGCCCAGCTGAGCTACGCCGACCTGACCGCCCGCGCCCGTCACAGCACGTTCTACACCTTCGAATGCATCGGCAACGATGTGGGGGGCCAGCTCATCGGCAACGCGCGCTGGAAAGTGATTCCCCTGTCCCATGTGCTGGCCGGGGCGCCTGGCGGTACGGGCAGTGTCCGGTCGGTGATGTTCGAAGGCCTGGACGACTTCTACTCCAGCGTGTCCATCGAGCGCGCGCGGGACGATTATGCGTTCATTGCCGTTGAGATGAACGGCGCCCCGTTGCCCGCCGCCCATGGTTTTCCGGCCCGGCTGATTCTGCCTGACCTCTACGGCATGAAGCAGCCGCGCTGGCTGCGCCGCATTCACCTGCTGGAGGACAGCGACACGACTTCCTACTGGGAAAAACGCGGCTGGGGCGGAGAGGTGCCGGTGAAGACCATGTCCAGGCTCGATCCGCGGGAGGACATCACGCCGGGCCATCCAGCGGTGCTCACGGGGGTGGCGTTCGCCGGGCGGCGCGGGATCCAGAAGGTGGAAGTCTCCCTGGACGGCGGTGAGCGTTGGGAGACCTGCGAGCTGGTGACGCCGACGCGCCCCGACGCGTGGTCCCTGTGGCGCTATGACTGGCCCCGGCCTGTGCCCGGCCGTTACACCCTGAAGGTACGGGCTACCGACGGACAGGGACGGCTGCAGACCGCCAGGGCCACCGACGCCTATCCCGACGGGGCCTCGGGCCTCGATGCGCACACCGTGGCCGTCCGGCCAAGCTGACAGGTCCTAGAACCTATCTCAAAATCCCACGCGGCCGCGACGGCGGCGGATTTTGCTTCGCTGCGCGAAGCGAGGAGCGTAGTTGGGTCATTCCCAATCAGTGACGAGCGCCAAAGCAGCGGACAAAATCCGCCCCGTCCCAAAGGGTTGCGCCCCAAAGCCGCGGCGCCCGCGTTGCACGCCTTGCCGGCGCCGGCTTTGGAGCAGCAACGCGGCTCACGGGGGATTTTGAGATAGGTTCTAGGGACCGTTGGCGAATACGGCCTCGATCAGCTTGCGGGCCACCTTGTGGCTGTCGTCCCGCAGCAGGGGAACATCCCGCTCCGGACGGTAGGAGGCATAGCTTACGGTGCTGCCGTCGGCGACGCGCACGAAGCGGATCGCGGCGGCGGTGACCGGCTCGCCGGAGAAGCCCCGCAGCTTGTCCAGCACCGAATTTCCCGGCCCGGGACTTTCCACGCTGCCCACCACCACCGTGTCGGCCTTCAGCGCCTTGCCCAGCGCCAGCACCTTCGCCAGCGGCGCGTTGGGACCGAAGCGGGTCGTCTGCAGACCGCGCTCCTGGAGCAGGGCGGCGACCCGGTCCTTGGACACCACGGAGGCGCCGTTGCGCAGCAACTCATAGCCCACCCGGCCCGCGAAGACGTCACCCTGCGGCCCCTGGAATGGCAGCACCGCGACGGTCCCCGCCGACTTTGGCGTCAGAGTCTGGGAGACCTGGGCCAGCCGCGGCGCGCAGGCGGGGAGCAGCGTGGCAATCAGAAAAAGTCCGAACAACCTGCCCATGGGAGGTTCCTCTTGTTGCGCTGCGCCAAGCTCTCGAAGGCACTATAACCAACCGGGCCGCGCGGAGCCATGACAGGTCTCGACGCCGATGGGCGGCGGTCATCGGATCAGCTTTGCTTGGCCCGGCCGGCGGCGGTACCGGACCGGCCGCGGAGACTTGTCCACGGCGCGGCGCACCAGGGGGTCCTCGTCCGCCGCCAGCCGACGGCGCTGGGCGGCGTTCAGCAGGGGATTGCGGGCGATGAAATAGCGCACGTTGGGATCCCGGTCCCGTACGCAGCGCTCCACCTGCTCGGGACGCAGATCGTCGCGTTTGGCGATGCACAGGCGGATA
>DATFLG010000286.1:0-18291 GCA_035267985.1 Gammaproteobacteria bacterium
TGCGGGGGTACGGCAGGGGCGCTTATGGCGGTCCGGCATTGCGCCTCACCGAGCAGCAGCAGCAGAAGATCGCCGATATCCGCCGCAAGACCATGGACAAGAACTGGGATCTGATCGGCAAGCTGCGTGACGAGCAGGAGAAGCTGTACAACCAGTATGGGCAGTCCACCCTGGACAAATCCGCGGTCAGCGAGACCTACAAGCGCATGCAGTCCCTGCGGCACAAAATGTTCGAGAACGGTCTGGATGCCCAGAAGGAAATCAGCCAGGTGCTGGATCCCCAGCAGCGCAAGACCTGGGAATCCATGCACCGGGGCATGGGTTACGGAATGATGGACGGCGACGAGGCGCAGTAGCCCGGTGCCGGCACGGGCGGACAGCGTCCGTCCGTGCCTCCACATGAGAGGGTGACCCGCACAACCGGGGAGCACAGAAGATGTATGGTTACGGTGGAAACGGGTTCGGTATGGGCTATGCCATGGGCGGGCTGGGTTGGATATGGATGATCCTGGTGTGGATATTGGTCATCGCGGCCGTGGCTGCACTGATCAAATGGCTGTTTACGGGCCCTGCTCGTGGAGGCGTGGCGCCGCTCCCGCATCGCAAGCCGGCGCTCGCCATCCTGGAAGAGCGCTACGCCCGGGGCGAGATCGACAAGGAGGAGTTCGACAGCAAGCGCAAGGACCTGCGCTGACAGTGACGATCGTCTCCATCGGTGGAGAGGCTTGAGCTTCCGGCGACCAGGCTCGGCCGCGACCGGCTGAACGGCTCATCCACTGCCGGTGCCCGCGGGATGGCAGGCGGGGGGCTGCGCCAGGACGACAGTGAAGGATGACAGGTATTGAATTCTTCAGCCGTGAGAGACCAGCATCACCCTGACGGTCATCAACACGGGCACGCGGTCCATGGTGGCCACGACCACGGGGCCATGATCGCCGATTTCCGGCGCCGATTCTGGGTCTCCCTGGTTCTGACCCTACCCATCCTGGTCCTGTCCCCGCTGATCCAGTCGTTCTTCGGCGTTGAAGGGATCGTCGCTTTTCCCGGGGACCGGTATCTGGTCTTTGTCCTCGCCACCGGTGTTTATTTCTACGGGGGCTGGCCATTCCTGAAGGGCCTGGCCTCCGAGCTGGGCCAGCGCCAGCCGGCCATGATGACCCTCATCGCCCTGGCCATCACCGTGGCCTACGTGTATTCCTCGGCGGTGGTCTTCGGGGTGAGCGGCCGGGTGTTCTTCTGGGAGCTGGCCACCCTGATCGACGTGATGCTGGTGGGCCACTGGATCGAGATGAAGTCGGTCATGGGGGCCTCCGGGGCGCTGGAGAAGCTGGTGCGCATGATGCCCTCCGAGGCCCATCGCCTCACCGCCGGCGGAGAAGCCGAAGATGTGCCCGTGAGCGACCTGCAGGCCGGGGACCGTATCCTGGTCAAGCCCGGCGAGAAGATCCCCACGGACGGCGTGATCGTCGAAGGCCGCACCAGCGTCAACGAATCCATGCTCACCGGCGAGAGCAAGCCGGTGGAGAAGGGCGAAGGGGACGAAGTGATCGGGGCGGCCATCAACGGCGAGGCCGCGGTGACCGTGGAGGTGCGCAAGACCGGCGGCGAGACCTATCTGGCCCAGGTCATCGACATGGTGCGCAAGGCCCAGGAGTCGCGCTCGCGCACCCAGGATCTGGCCAACCGGGCGGCCCTGTGGCTGACCATCATCGCCCTGAGCGTGGGCGCCGCCACCCTGGTGGCCTGGCTGTTGATCGGCCAGCCCTTCGAGTACGCCCTGGCCCGCATGGTGACGGTCATGGTCATCACCTGCCCCCATGCCCTGGGGCTGGCGGTGCCCCTGGTGGTGGCGGTGTCCACGGCCATGTCGGCCCGGCACGGCCTTCTGATCCGGGACCGGTCCGCCTTCGAGCGCGCCCGGCTGCTGCAGGCCATCGTGTTCGACAAGACCGGGACCCTCACCGAGGGACGTTTCGGGGTCACCGATGTGGTTCCCCTGGTCGGCGACGGCGAAGACGAGCTGCTGACCCTGGCCGCCGCCCTGGAAACCCAGTCCGAGCATCCCATCGCCGCCGGGATCGTGGAGGAGGCCCGGCGCCGGGAGCTGGCCGTGAAGACGCCGAAAGACTTCAGCGCCATACCAGGAAAGGGTGCACAGGGGACCGTGAACGGCCGCCCTGTGAAGGTGGTCAGCCCCGGCTATCTCAAGGAGAACAACCTGGAAGCGCACGACCCCCGGGTTGAGGAGATCGCGGCCCAGGGCAAGACGGTGGTGTACGTGCTGGCAGACGACAAGCCGGCGGGCGCCGTCGCCCTGGCCGACATCATCCGGCCCGAATCCCGGGAAGCCCTGGCCCATCTCAAGCGCATGGGCATTCAGGTCATGATGCTCACCGGCGACGCCGAGGCCGTTGCCCGTTGGGTGGCCCGGGAGCTGGCGCTGGACGACTATTTCGCCGAAGTGCTGCCCGATCAGAAGGCCGCGAAGATCCGGGAAGTGAAGAACCGCGGGCTGCGTGTGGCCATGGTGGGCGACGGGGTCAATGATGCCCCGGCCCTGGTGGAGGCGGACGTGGGCATCGCCATCGGCGCCGGCACCGACGTGGCGGTGGAGTCCGCGGACATTGTGCTGGTGCGCTCCGATCCCCGGGACGTGGCGGCAGTCATCGGCCTGGCCCGGGCCACCTACCGCAAGATGGTCCAGAACCTGTGGTGGGCCACCGGCTACAACGCCTTCGCCATCCCCCTGGCGGCGGGTGTGGCCTATACGGCCGGCATCGTGCTGTCCCCGGCCGCCGGTGCCGCGCTGATGTCGGTCAGCACGGTGATCGTGGCCATCAATGCCAAGCTGCTGGAGCGCAGCGGCGAGCGGGCGGCGGTGCGTGCGGCCTAGCCGGCGCCGCGACCTCGAACAACAGGCCCGTGCGGGAGGTGCATCATGTGCCATGTTGTTCTCCTGATGCCTTTGCTGGCCCTGCCCATGTTCTGGCTGCTGCCCCTGGACGTGGCAGGGTCTTCCTATGCCGGCATCGTGGCCGTCTCGGGATGGCTGTACTACTACGTGCTCAAGGCCATGCACCGGCCCGTGGAAACCGGGCGTGAGCCGCTGCTGCGGGCGACCGGGGAGGTGCTCGCCAGCCGCCCCTACGGGCACTACCTGGTGCGCGTCAAGGGCGAAACCTGGAGTGCGCGTTCCCCGGACGCGCTCGCTGCAGGCGATCCCATTGCCGTGACCGACGTGGATGGCGTGGTTCTCGAGGTCGTTCGCGCGGGGAAGACGTAAACCGCCCAGGTGTCTCGTGGGGACGGTGGCCGCCGGCGGCCGGAGCTTTCGGGGTGTGCTGAAAGCCCCTGCCGCAGGAAATGACCATGAGTGCCGGGTCCGGTTCTGGCGGAAAGCCTGCCAGGACAATCAGCGCCGGTACTTGGCTACCGCGATGCCGTGGCTTTTCAATTTCTGGTGGATGGCTCTCGGCGTGACCCCCAGTTCGCGGGCCACTTCCCGTACCTGCCCGGCGCACCGACTGAGGCTTTCATGGATGGCCCGGGACTCGGCCGCGTCCGCGGCCCGGCGTCGCAGTTCCCGCAGGGAGGGGGCTGCGGCTTCGCTTTCACCGGCGTCCGGTTCAACGACGCTGTCGATGACGGTGCCCGTAGTGAACAGAAACGCGCGCTCGAGCAGGTTCTCCAGTTCACGGATGTTGCCCGGCCAGTCGTAGGTGACCACTTGATGCCACGCCCGGGGGCTGAGCATCTTGGTGGCGCAGTCGTACTTGTCCGCGAGCCGGGCCAACAGGTGGCCGACCAGCGCCGACAGGTCGTCGGGACGGGCGCGCAGGGGCGGCAGGTCTATCGGGATCACATTGAGGCGGTAATAGAGATCGTGGCGGAACCGGCCGCTGCGCATCAGTGCTGTAATGTCCTGGTTGGCCGCGGCAATCACGCGTACGTCGGTCCGCAGCGCCTTGGAACCCCCGACCCGGTCGAATTCCCTTTCCTGGAGCACGCGGAGCAGCCGGACCTGTGCTGCCAGCGGCAGGGCATTGACCTCGTCGAGAAACAGGGTTCCGCCGGCCCCGCGCTCGAAGTAGCCGTGGTGGACGTGGTAGGCGCCGGTGAAGGCACCCCGCTCGTGGCCGAAAAGCTCGCTTTCTATGAGCCCCTCGGGAATGGCGCCGCAGTTGATCGCCAGGAACGGCCGGGCGCACCGATTGCTCAGTGCGTGGACCGTGCGGGCGATGATTTCCTTGCCGGTACCGGTCTCTCCGGTGATCAGCACGCTGGCGTCCGTGGAAGCGACAATCTCCGCCGCGCGCAGGGCCGCGCGCATGGCGGGCGATTCGGCCACGATGCGCCCGGGACGCTCGGAGGCAACCGAAGGCCCCGTGGCTTGCGCGCACCAGGCGTCGCGAAGCTTCTGCTGGAGTCTGGCATCGTCTGCCAGGGTCAGTCGGGAGCGGATCCCGTCGTCCTGCAGATGGTATTCGTCGCCCGGCTGGTCCCGGGCCGCGTCCGGGTCCGTATACACGCAGACCTCGCACATCCCGTCGTTGGTTGCGATCCGCTTTCGCAGCTCGACCTTGGCATAGCCGAAGTTGCGTGCTGCAATCGCCCCGAACACGCTGGAGGTCATCCTGCAGAGCTCGGGGGCCTCGCGCACGGCTTCCCCGAAGGGGCAGCCGTAGCTGACCACCCGCACGCTTCCGGCCGGGCTGGAGGCCCGCGCGAAGCTCCCGCCGATCCTGTTCTTGATACCCACGATCATGTCGGCGTACTGACCGTGATCGAGGGGCGCCCCCGGGGGCAGTTCCTGCCTGGCCCGGCAGGCCGACTCCAGGCAGCTGGCTGCCGCCAGACCCAGGTGTTCAATATAGCGGTGGCGATCGTCCTCGCCGAGCTGGCCGACCTGGCTGGCCGCCTTGACGCTCTGGACGATGAAGGTCTGCAGAAAGCCAACCGGGCTCAGCGGTGCAGAGGCTGAGGATGAATCGGGCATCGGACGCTCCGCCGTTGTCACGGGCCGCACAGGATGCTGTGGAGTATAGAACCTCGCTCGATGTCCGGCGCCGTCTCCAGGCTGGCGGCCGAGGGTCGGACCGTCAGGCTCCGGACCGCGGCCCGGCACGCTCCCCTATTTCCCGTGCCGGTGGGGGCGCCCGGCGGCGCAAGCCGGGCAGGGGCCCGTTTCCCTTTGCAGCGAGCCCATGGCGAGTTCCCGGCCCCGGCTCATGGCGCCGTGCACGGCAGGCGCCCCGATGAGGCGGTGCGTGGGTTGCCGGCAGGCGGGACAGGCCGGATTGGCCGCGGACCCGGGCTGCAGGGCCTCGAAGCGGGCCCCGCAGCCCGGGCATTGGAAGTCGTAGACGGGCATGGCGATCTCTCCTGATCCGTCGGGGTTGCTACCTGCGGCCGTGGCGCGGCTATTTGGCGCCCATGGCCTTGTTGGTGTTGACCTTTTCGCCGACTCGGACGTGGGGGGGGCGCAAATGCCCGGTTTCCACTTCCCAGATCCAGCCGCTGATGGTCACGTTGTCCGGTATCAGGGGGTGGTGGCGCATGTACTCCACCTGTTTTGCACAGACCTCGTCCACATCGTTGTACATCTTGATCCATTTCCCGAATGCGCCGGCCTTGAGCGTCAGCTCCGGCAGGTCCGGGTCCAGCTGCACTTTATCCAGGTCTATTCCCTTCTCTTTCAGGGCATTGACGAGCGTATCCGTGTGGGCGGACATCATGCCGCACTCGGTATGATTGATGATGACGATTTCCTGGGTACCGAAGAAGTTACAGGTGAGCATTGCCGACCGGATGGCGTCGTCGGTGATCAGGCCGCCGGCATTGCGGAACACATGGGCATCGCCCCGGTCTCCGCGTATGCCGAGGGCTTCGTCCACCGGCAGGCGCTCGTCCATGCAGGCGCAGACCCATAGGCGCCGGTTGTTCGGGATGCCCATCTGGCGACGCAGGGCCCACTGCTTGCGGTCTTCGAAATCGGTTTCAAGTTGCTGTTTCAATGACATGACGTATCTCCTCTGGCGCTTGGCTCGCGGGCAGGGCCGCAGGTAGCAGGCATGCCGTGCGCAAGAGCTGTGCCAGTAGGACGGGTCACGCCATCAGGGACTTATGGACCGCCCACCACGCCGCCAGGGAAGCGGACGTTCCGAACCTTCCCCGGAGAGCGGACGGGCCCGGGGTGCAATTTCAAAGGCTTGCGGCGCGAAGTGGCGTTTCCCCCGGAGTGAAGCTGCGCTTCACGGCTCCGGGGGTCCGCCCGGGCCCGTGAACCCGGGCGTCGGCTGTTCGCGCTGTCAGCGGTGGCCCGAGGGTGGCGGCGCCCCCTCAGGCCGCGTCCAGGTGCTGCCGGGCGTGCTCTCTCCCCAGGTCGGCATGGGCGACGACGGCGAAACGGGGACAGTCTGCGTCCGCCACTTCGGCCGCGCCTGCCAGCTGAAGAAAGAACAGCAGGTCTGCGGCGAGACCCGGGGCTTCCTCGACTGTCCGCACGGACAACACGAAGCACACGCGTGCGGCGCAGCGGGCACAGGGTCTACATCGGAATCGGTACCGGCGGCCGCGGGAGTGGGCGGCGACCATGTCATCGAGGCGGGTGGTCCAGTTGGAGGGTCGAAGCTTCTTGCCGTCTAGCGTGGTGTTCGTGAAGACAACGTGACGGTCGTCGGGGGGTACGTCATCGCCCATTTCAGGCGCGTCCTCCTCTATGCCGACAGGGGTGGGCGCCTCTGCCCCGGGCGTCGGCATGCGCCGGGGCAGCGGTGTGCTCCGCAGGCGGGAAGCACAGGTGAGGTTTCACTGGGTGTATCGGCAGGAGGACTCACAGTTTGAGGTCCGCCCGGGAAGGCAGCGCACAGGCGGGCGCGCAGGAGACGCGAACGCGCTGGCGGTTTGCCGGCTGTGAAGACCGGTGGCACGCCGGGGAGCGTGTGCTGAAACATGCCTGGCGATGCCGCGGGCTGCGGCGCAAGGACGGTAGTACGTCGGCAGTCTTGTGAACATCAGGGCGGTGTGAGGTCCCGCAGGGATCCGGCTCATGGTATGGGGGCCGGACACTTCAAGACGGTGAGCCCGTCATTCAACCTGCAGGCAGTCTATCACTCCCGTGCGTTAGTTTTCCATTGGCCGGCGGGCTTGTCTGTGGCACCGGAATCGGCGTTTTCCGTAGAGCCCATCCCGCAATTCCTCCACCGGTGCCTGCGCTGAACAATGATGCCATGGCAAACGCTACGCCTGCCCTGTCGGGGGCATTCGACGCAGCGTCGCTGCGGGGGCTCCATGCTGTCGACGGTGAGGCGCAGGCAGGGTTTGCCCGCCGGGAATGCGTGGTTGCCGGGCCTTGTCAGCACAAGCATATTAGCTAGTTTTAATCGTAAGAAACCGGTGACGGGTCGACCAAGACCAGCCGTTTCACGATTAATGGATAGAGACATTTCCGCAATGGTGTTCACGGAAACCAAGGAGCCTGTCATGAAAAAGGAATTGATACCCACAGCGATCGCATCAGCGGTACTCTCGGTGGCCATGTCCGGCGCCGCGTTGGCGGCGGACGGCAACGGCCAGTCTTTATACAAGCCCCACAGCGCCGCCAACGGCGTTGGGACTTCGGTGGTACAGTCGGATAACGCCGCCAACGGCGGCACTGCCACGGCGGGTGTCAACGGCAAATCACTGTACAAACCCCACGGCGCCGCCAACGGCACCGGCACCAACATTGCCCGTTCCAACGCCGATGAAAGCGGCGGCGCCAACGCCACCGCCATGGCGGGCGCCAACGGCAAGTCACTGTACAAGCCCCACAGTGCCGCCAACGGCGTCGGCACGTCCATTGCGCGGCCCAGGGCCGGGGAAAATGCCACTGCAAACGCCAATGCCAAGGCCGGCGCAGGCATGGCCGGCAGCAATCGACAGGTGGTGAACGTGAGCCGGCTGATTGGCCAGCCGGTCATCAACAGCCGCGGCGAGCCGGTGGGTCGGATGAAGACCCTCATCATGGACCGCTCATCGGGTGATGTGCGCTACGGTGTGGTGAGCCAGAACGGGCAGTCCTATGTCGTGCCGTGGAACCAGTTGAAGGAGACCGCGAACAACCAGGTGCAGGTGGACGTGAACGCGGCGCATCTGCAGTCCGAGTTCAGCGCCTTCGAAGGCGCCCCGGGCAATAGGCAGACGGCGTCCGTCACCAACGGTGGGGACCACCCCTTCCTCAACGACAGGATCCCGTTCATGAATGACCGCATGGAGTGACAGCCTGGCGTTCGGCGCCGGCTGCGCGAACCCACGGCCCCGGTGATCGGGGCCGTCTTTTTTGTGGTCACTCCCCCGTCGGCGCCTGGACGCGGTCCTTCCAGGTACCCCCGCGCCCCTGCCAGTAGCGCCGGGCCGAGTCCAGGGTCATCAACACATAGAGGGCGGCGGCAACCGGCAGCCCCAGCGCTGCGACAAGGGGTTGGCCGTAGAGCTTCAGGGTCGGGCGATAGGCAATCGCCATCAGTGCCAGGGCCGCGCCAGCCGACACCAGCAGGGTTGCGTGGCCGACCGCCGCGCCGGCGATCAGCGCCGCTATCGGCAGCAGGTAGAGAATGACCATGCCCACAGCGACGCCGGCCAGCCGCAGCGGCGAGTAGCCCAGCTGCGTGAACGCAGTGCGGGTGACCATGGCCCATACGCCGGACAGTCCATAGCTGCGCAGGCTGCGGGAGTCGCGGGTCAGCCCGAGCCAGATCTGTCCCCGGTTCTTGAGGGCGCGCGCCAGGGCACAGTCGTCGATGAGGGCCGAACCGATGGTGGCCAGCCCGCCGGCGTCCCGCAGGGCGGTGCGGCGCACCAGCATGCAACCTCCTGCCGCGGCCGCCGCAGGCGATGCCGGGTCGTTGACCCGGTGGAAGGGATAGAGCTTCTGGAAGAAGAACACGAAGGCCGGAATCAGGATCCGTTCCCAAAGGCCCCGGCAGCTCAGCATGACCAGGGTGGAGACCATGTCCAGCATGGCGTATTCGGCCTGCTGGACCAGGCGGGCCAGGACCCGGGGGTCGTGCTCCACGTCCGCATCCGTGAACCACAGATACTTGGCCTTGGGGGCCAGCTCGCGGGCGTGGTTCAGGCCCTGGTCCATCGCCCACACCTTGCCCGCCCATCCCGCGGGCGGAGGGGCGGCCTGCACCACGGTGAGCGGATGGCCGGGTCCCTGGCCCGCCCGGCGGGCGCGCGCGGCGGTGTCATCCTCGCTGCCATCATCCACCAGCACAATGGTGAGCCGGCCTCCGTACTCCTGCCGGCGCAGGCTCTCCAGGGTGCGCTCCACGAAGGCCGCCTCGTTGCGGGCCGGCACGATCGCCACCACCGAGGGCCAGACCCGGCGCTCGGGGGCGGGTTGGTCCGGCAGGTGAGGGGCGGCCCGCCAGAACCGGCCGCGCAGGAGCATGGCCGCCCACAGGACGGCCACCGCCGCGGTCAATAGCGTGAATATATCCGGCATGGAAATCCAGGTTTCTCCAGTTGGGAACGGCCGTATAGTTGGGACAGCGCGACGGCACCGGGGGCTCCCCACGGGACCCCCACAGGATTCCAAGCGTAGGCCATGGGGCGGGGATTTGCCCGCCCAACCTGGAAAAGTCCCGGTGCGTTTCCTATGCTTGCGAGTATTTGGTGGACGGGAAGCCAATGCCGGCGGATGCCGGGGCGCACCCGCGTGCACCGGGCCTTCCACTTCAGCCCCGCCGTGGGCCGCTCAATGTTCCCTTCTCCAGGCAGGCGGCTTTTCAGCATTGGCCGAGGCCGGACGGGCTCCGTCAAGAATCGGTGAGCGCTGTCGGCTCCGTGGGCAGGAACTGCCGGATGGACGACGTGTCCCAGTCAGATCGACATTCAGTGAGGCGAGCGGCGCTGTGAGTCATCTTCGGCTCCTGGATTCCCCATGGCTCTGCTGACCGCCGTGGTGGCATGGCTCGGGGTGGGGGTGGCCGCTCTGGCGCTCGGCTACAGCGCGGTGGCCATGGCCGTGCTGCTGCGCTGGGAACGGCGCCGGCGGACCGCCCCCAGGGGGGAGACCCCGCCCGTTACCGTGCTCAAACCGCTGTGTGGCGCCGAGCCGGAGCTCTATCACAACCTGCGCAGCTTCTGCGACCAGGACTACCCGCGCTTCGAGGTGATCTTCGGTGTCCGCAGTCTCGAGGACCCCGCCGTTGCCGTCGTCGAGCGGCTTAAGCGCGAATTTCCCTGGCGGCGCCTGGAGCTGGTGGTGGACGAAAAGCTCGTGGGCGTGAACTTCAAGATCAGCAATCTGGTCAATATGATGCCGAGGGCCCGCTATGATCATCTGGTGGTCGCCGACAGCGACATCCGGGTGGGCCCCGATTATCTGGCCCATGTGGTCAATGAGCTGGCCGATCCGGAAACCGGGGTGGTGACCTGTCTGTACCGGGGCCGACCCCTGCCGAGCCTGTCTTCCCATCTCGGGGCTCTGTTCATCGATGCGTGGTTTCTTCCTTCCGTGCTGGTGGGCCGCGCCCTGGGATACGGATCGTTCTGCTTTGGAGCGACAATGGCCTTGCACCGCAGCGTGCTGGAGCGCATCGGAGGCTTCGAGTCCCTGGCCTGGCACCTGGCCGACGATTACGTCCTCGGGGAACGGGTGCGCGCTGAAGGGTTCAAAGTGACACTGTCCGGCTATGTGGTGCAGACCACGGTGCACGAGCCCGGCCTGCGGTCCCTGTGGCACCATGAGCTGCGCTGGGTGCGGACCATACGCACGGTGCAGCCGGTGGGGCACGCTTTTTCGTTCATCAGCTTCGCGATCCCGGTGTCCCTGTTCGGCGCGATGGCAGCCTGGGGAAACCCGTGGGCGCTGGCGTTTCCGGCCGCGGCTTTCGTGCTGCGCACGGGGATGTTCCTCGTGGTGAACAGAGACCGGCTTGTGCAGGCGCTGCCGGACATCGCCCTGGTGCCGGTGCGCGCCTTCATGTCGTTCTTCGTGTGGGCCCTGAGCTTCGGCAGCCGGCGCGTGCGCTGGCGCCGGCAGCAGCTTTGGGTGGGTCCGGACGGTCGAATGCGCCAGCACGGCGAGACGGCGATCGCCAAGCAGGTGGTCGTGCCAAGACAACGTGAAACGGAGTTCCGGTCATGATGAAGACCTTGTTTCTGCAGGCACCCTCTTTCGACGGCTTTGACGGCGGGGCGGGATCACGCTACCAGGCGAAGCGCGAGATCCGTTCCTTCTGGTACCCCACCTGGCTGGCCCAGCCGGCCGCCCTGGTCCCCGGCA
Source organism: Gammaproteobacteria bacterium (assembly GCA_035267985.1). Lineage (GTDB taxonomy): Bacteria > Pseudomonadota > Gammaproteobacteria > DATFLG01 > DATFLG01 > DATFLG01. The sequence goes on from DATFLG010000286.1 coordinate 11,276, forward strand.
GCAAGCTGATCGACGCCCCCGCCTCGGGTGTGACCCTGGAGCAGGTGCAGCGCGAGGCGGCGGACTACGATCTGGTGGTGATCCATACCAGCTCCCCGTCGTTCCCGTCGGACATCAAGGTGGCCCGGGCGCTCAAGCGCACAAAACCGAATCTGCTCATCGGGCTCGCGGGCGCCAAGGTGGCGGTGGAGCCGGAAAGCTCGCTGCTCGCATCGGAGGATGTCGACTTCGTGGCGCGCGAGGAGTTCGACTACACCCTGCGGGATATAGCGGAAGGTCGTCCCCTCGCAGAAACCGATGGCGTGAGCTTTCGCGACGGCCAGGGCCGTATAGTGCACAACCCGCCGCGGGCGATCATCGAGAACATGGATGAGCTGCCTTTCGTCACCGAGGTCTACAAGCGCGACCTGCGGATCGAAGACTACTTCATCGGCTATCTTCAGCATCCCTATGTGTCCTTCTACACCGGTCGCGGTTGCCAGTCGCGCTGCACGTTCTGCCTGTGGCCACAGACCGTGGGCGGGCATCGTTACCGCGTACGCAGCCCCGAGCATGTGGTGGAGGAGGTCAAGCTCATCCAGAAGTATTTCCCTCAGGTCAAGGAAGTATTCTTTGACGACGACACGTTCACCGATGACCAGTCCCGGGCCGAGGACATCGCCCGGCGTCTGGGCAAGCTGGGCGTGACCTGGTCGTGCAACGCCAAGGCCAATGTGCCGTATGACACATTGAAGGTGATGCGCGACAACGGGCTGCGGCTGCTTCTGGTGGGCTACGAGTCCGGCAACCAGCAGATCCTCAACAACATCAAGAAGGGGCTCCGGGTGGAGCGGGCCCGGCGTTTTACCCGGGACTGCCGCAAGCTCGGCATCACCATCCACGGGACGTTCATCATGGGCCTGCCGGGGGAGACCCGCGAAACCATCGAGGACACCGTGCGTTTTGCCAGGGAGATCAATCCCCATACCATTCAGGTGTCCATCGCGGCGCCCTATCCGGGCACCCACCTGCACCGCGAAGCCCTGGAAAACGGCTGGCTGGCGGAGACCGACCAGGGGCAGCTGGTGGACGAGCAGGGTGTGCAGATCAGCCCGCTTTCCTATCCCCACCTGAGCAATACGGAGATCTTCCACTCGGTGGAGGATTTCTACAAGCGCTTCTATTTCCGCGCGGGCAAGATCGCGGAGATCACCGGGGAGATGGTGCGCAGCCCGCAGATGATGAAACGCCGGCTGCGCGAAGGCGTGGAGTTCGTCCGCTTTCTGAGGGACCGCCAGTAGGGACCGGTCCCGTGGGCGGGTGCGCGCAGTGAACGGACATCGCCGCTGGTTGATTGTGACCGCGGACGACTTCGGCAGCAGCGCCGAGGTCAATGAAGCGGTGGAGACGGCGCATCTTCATGGACTGCTGGGAGCGGCGAGCCTCATGGTCGGGGCGCCGGCGGCAGCCGACGCGGTCCGGCGCCTCGCAGGCCTGCCCGCCCTGAGGGTAGGGCTGCATGTGGTGCTGGTGGACGGCCAATGTGTGCTGCCAGCCCGGCAGGTGGACGCGCTGGTGGACCGCAGCGGGCGCTTTCCCGCCCGAATGATCGCCTATTCCATCCGCCTGTTCTTCTCGCCCAGGATGCGCCGCCAGGCCCGGGCTGAAATCCGCGCCCAATTCGAAAGATTCCGGGCGTGGGGTCTGGAGTTGGACCACGTCAATGCCCACAAGCATTTTCATTTGCACCCCACGGTGATGGGCATGATCCTCCAGGTCGGGCGGGAGTTCGGCCTCAAAGCCGTGCGCCTGCCCAATGAGCCCCCGGCCGGGGCCGGGCAGGGCGGCGTGAGGGCGCGGGCCGGGCGCCTGGCATGGCGCGTGTTCATCAGCCCCTGGATGGCCCTGCTGCGCTGGCGGGTGCGCCGGGCCGGCGTATGCTTCAATGACTACGTATTCGGGCTCTCCTGCAGCGGCGCAATGAACGAGGCGATCGTGCTCACCCAGCTGGCGGCGCTGCCCTCCGGCATCAGTGAAATGTACTTCCATCCCGGAGTGCCGGGGTCGGGAGGCGGTGAGTTGCGGGCGCTGACCAGCCGCCGCGTGCGGGAAATGCTCGATGAGCGCGGAATTCGGCTAACAAGCTTCACGGAGCTGGCAGCCTGGCAGACGGGCGCGACGCGAAGCGCAACACAGGGATAGGACATGAACGCGAGATTCGTGGGTGCTGTGATGATCATGGCCGGCGCGATCCTGGCCGGGAGCCTGCCGGTGGCGCGGGCGGCCGAAAGCCCGGTGGCGGGCCAGATCCAGACGCAGGCAACGGCCCAGGCGGGGCCGGTGCAGGTCGTGGAACGGCTGCACCAGGGCCTTATCGAGGCGATGAAGAAGGGGAAGAAGCTCGGCTTCGACGGGCGCTACAAGCTCCTGGAGCCGATCGTGACCGGGACCTACGATATTCCCTACGTGGCGCGACTCACCCTGGGGAGTCATTGGGGAGCGTTGGACGAGGCCCAGCGCAAGCGCTTCATCGGGCTGCTGGGACGTTATACGACCACCAACTACGCCGCGGAATTCGACCGCTACGACGGCCAGCAATTCCAGACCGAGTCGCAGCAGAGCCTGCAGCAGGGGGTCGAGTCCGTGAAGACCCGCTTCACCTCGGGCGACGGCAGCAAGCACCATCAGTTCACGTACCTGCTGCACCGCCAGGAGGGTGCCTGGCGCATTATCAACGTGGTGGTGGACGGGGTCAGCGATCTTTCACTCAAGCGCAGCGAGTACTCGCAGGTCATGCAGTCCGGCGGGTTCCAGGCACTGGCCGCCAGGCTCAAGGCTTCGATCGACAAGCTGGCCCACAGGAATGAGTGAGCCGGGGCGACCTCCCGGCCGGCGCGCGGCGCGCTGGCGCCCGTGCCGGTCGCGTCAGGCCCTGCTCGGGCTCGTCGCCCTGGTGCTGGCGGGCTGCGCGGCGGCGCCGACCCGGCCCGGCGCGCCGGACCCGGTGCGCGGGTTCAACAAGCGCATGTTCGCCTTCAACAACACGATGGACCGGCTGGTTTTGAAGCCGGTGTCCAACGCCTACATCAAGGTCACCCCGAAACCGGTCAGGACCGGGGTGACGAATTTCTTCCGCAACCTCGGCTACCCCTACGTGGCGGCCAACGACCTGCTCCAGGGGCGGGTTCAGGCCGGCGTCGAGACGGTGGACGCCTTTTTCTGGAATACGACCGTGGGCATCGGCGGCCTGTTCGACGTGGGCGGCGCCATGGGGCTGAAGCCGCTGGAACAGAACTTCGGTGCCACCGCCGGGGTCTGGGGCGTCAACGAAGGGGCCTATCTGGTGCTGCCGCTGATCGGGCCGAGCTCCCTGCGGGCGTTGCCGGGGATTCCCCTGGAGATATTCAGCAGCCCGCTGTATTACACCAACAGCACCGGTGGGCAGGTGGCGGCCAAGGCGGTGGAGACGGTCAATACGCGGGCGCGGCTGCGGGCCCAGATACAACGGGTGAACGAGGCGCTCGACCCCTACGCGTTTCTGCGTTCGGCGTACCGCCAGCGCCAGAACTACCTGATCCGCGGGGGGCGGGAATCCTCGGGCCAGGAGCTGCTCGAGGAGCTGAATCTGCCGCCTGGAGCTCCGAAACCGAGTGCGCCTCCTGACCCCTGAATCCATCGACCCCGGTCACCGCGCTGCCGTCGTCTCCGGAGCCACCCCGAAAAACTCCACATAGGGGCGGTACTGGCGGTTCTGGTCCTCGGCATCGAGTCCGAACTGTTCGAGGCTGTAGCGGTGCCGCCCGTGACGGCCCTGGGTGTGGTCTGCCAGAAAACCCTCCATGGACTCCCGGGCCCGGGCGCTCAGATCCATCCCGAAATGGTCGTACAGGTCGCGGACCACGGCCATGGGATCGCGCACCAGATCCGGGTAATGCACGTCGAGATAGCGGCCGGGCGTACGGTCCTGTGCCCGCAGCGCCGCCATGCGCCGGGCGCCGTCGGCCCAGCGCCCGCCCACCGTGCGCGCCACCGCCTCGTGGTCGACGTTGTCACTGAACAACCGTTGCAGCGCCACCGTCATGCTCGCCACTGACGGGACAACCTTCAGCGGATCCCGATGGGTCATGACGATGCGCGCGTCGGGGTAGGTGGACAGCAGGGCGTCCATCGCGAAAACGTGATCGGGAGCCTTCAGGACCCATTGCCGGGGCGGGCAGCGCCATTGCAGGTGCTGCAGCACGTGTTTGTGGAACGCATAAGCCTGGTGCAGTCCGGTGTGGTCGAGCCAGTCGCGGTACGAGGGGACGTTGTACACGGTATCGAAGCGCAGGCTCATGAAGGTGTGGTTGGTGATCTCCGTACACTCCTGGGGGTAACGGGCTCCCATCATGTGGATGGCCCGGAATTCCGGCGCCAGGCGGTAGAACCAGTCCAGCTCGCGCCGTGTCTTGCGGATGCGTGGATCACGGTCGCGGCCGGAGCCTTCCGGGGGCGGCGAAGGATACATGAGTTCCCAATGCTCCGGATGGCGCAGGGCGGGGTCCTGGGCCAGCAGGCTGTGCAGGAGCGTGGTACCGCTGCGGGGCAGCCCCAGGATGATGATGGGCCGTTCCACGGGCTGCCGGGCGATCTGTGGATGGTTCAGCCAGTCCCGCTGAAGGTATAGACGGTTGCGCAGCAGGCGCATCACGTCCCAGCGGGTGGTGATGCGCCCCATCAGATTCAACCCCGCTTCCGAATCGCAGGCATCCAGCAGGGTCTGCAAAGGCAGCAGCAGCGGGTAGTCCCCGAAGTCGCTGAGTCCGGCGCTCGAGCAGGCCTGGTCCATGAGCCGGTGGGCATCGAAACCCACCAGGGGGAGCCCCGACCGGCGCAGGGTGCCCCCCACCATATTGAGTGCCCGGACCGCCGTGGTTGCCAACCGGGCCTGCCAGGGCTGCTGTGCCCGGGTCGAGTCCAATGAAGCGCTCACGACTGCACCCGAATTCCTAGGAGTTCCTTTTCAGCAGGCCGTCGAAGATCAGCCGCTTTCCTTCGAACCACTGCCAGGATGCCAGTGCCGGCAGACCGAACACCAGTTCCCGCAGCCGCTTGGCCAGGGCCAGGGCCAGACCCACCCCGCCGCCCAGTCCCACCAGGTGCCCGAACAGCACGAAGCCGGCTTCCTGAACGCCGATGCCGGCGGGCACCATGAAGGCGGCCGTGCGCACCGCCTGGCCGAGGCTTTCCAGCAGCACTGCCGTTGCCAGATTGACCGGATGACCGAACAGGTACAAGGCCAGCCAGACTTCCCCCACACCGGCGAACAGTCCGGCGAGCTGCCACAGGGCACTGCGCAACACCTGTCCGGGCCGGCGGTAGAGCAGGGCCAGCTCCCCGTGCAGGCGCACGGGACCGCCCACCAGCGCGGGCAGGCTGAGCCGGTCGGCGAGCCGGTCGGTGAGTGGCTGGACCCAGTGAAACAGGCGCCCGTGGCTTTGCAGGATCACCACCAGCGCCAGGAACGGCAGGGCCGCCAGCAGCAGCGGCACGAGCGTGCGGGCCAGATGGCTGCCGGCGCCCAGGGGGTGGGCGAGGAACAGGCCAAGGCCGGCCAGCACGAACAGAAACTGGCTGATGAGCGTCACCGTGCCCTCGACGATCACGCTGGCAGCAGCCGCGGTGCCGTCGACCTTGCGCACCACCAGCAGACGCACACCGGCGACCACGCCGCCGGGGCCGATCACCGGCAGCAGGCTGTTGGTGGCGTCGCGCACGGCGGCTACCCAGACCAGGTAGGGAAACGGGACGTGAGGGGCGCGTTCGCGCAGGAGCAGGCGCCAGCCGGCGCTGTCCAGTGCGACCGGCAGCAGGTGGAAGGGCGCCAGCCACAGCAATGACCACCCCGCCGTGCCGAGTATGTGGGCGATCTCTGTGAATCCGCTCCTGGCGATCAGCGCCACTGCCAGAACGAGCCCGGCGACCGCGGTGCCGTAGAGTACGCCTTTGACCATGGCCGATGCTACTCGGTGGGCGGCGGGCCGCGTCGCGGACCGGGTTGAGGGACGAGGGCGAGTGAGGCGGGCAGCACGAGCATCACGCTGACCAGGACCACAGCCAGTGCCACCGCCAGGGTGCGTCCCAGCACGGCCATGCCCGGATCCGGGGCGATGGCCAGGCTGCCGAAGGAGCTGAGTGTGGTCAGGGCGCTGAACAGCACCCCGCCGGGCGTGGAACTGTGCATGATGGCCTCGATGTCCAGGCCGCTGCGCCAGCGCAGGACCACGTAGATCGCAAAGGCCACGCCCAGCCCGATCAGCAGCGGCAGAACGATGATGTTGGCCAGGTTGAAGTCGATGCCCAGGAGCACCATGGCGGCTACCGTCACGATTCCGCTCATCAGCAGCGGAGCCATGATCTGCAACACGTCCATGGTGCGGCGAAGCGTCAATCCAAGCAGGGCGGCGATCAGAACGACGGAGAGCACCGAGGCTTCCCGAAATGCGCTGACCACGGTACGCCCGCCTTCCACGAACAGGACCGGTGTGCCCGCGGCATCGGGTATCACCTGGTGCACGGCGCTGACGAAGTTCACCAGACGGGTGCTGTTGTCCAGCGGGTGGCGGGAGAACACTTCAATGCGGGCCCGCCCGTCCGGCGCGATGTACTGATTCCGCAGCGAAGCCGGCAGGGCCTCGAGGGTCACCCGCCGGGCCTGCAGCCCCACCGCCAGGTGTGACAGCTCTGCGGGCAGCGTGCCGATCACCCGCTGCTGCAATGCCTGCAGGGCAGCCGGGTCGCGGCCGTGCGCGTCGTGAAATTGCCTGAGGGCGCCGGCCAGTTCTTTCAGCACGGGAGCCAGCCCGGGCGCCGGCGGCGCCCGGGCGGCCCGCGCCGCGGTGGCGGTGAAGCCTTCCAGCGCCGCCTCCAGCTCGCCCGGCCCGGGAGCGGCCTCGGTGCTGGCCGGCTGCAGGGCACTGGGGGGTACCAGCAGACCGGTCTCCTGCAGTATCGCCAGCTTGCGGTCCTGATCAGCGGGCACGTAGCTTTGCAGGGTG
>DATFLG010000287.1:0-12234 GCA_035267985.1 Gammaproteobacteria bacterium
GTGGGGCGAGGCCGGCGCGGGACGGATGCCGATCGAGCCGACCATGCGCCGGACATCCTGCCGGGTCCGGGCGGCGTCCCGCGGAGGGACGGCCGCCCCCACCAGAAAATAGTAATCCCCCCGGGGCACCACCCACAGGTCGTTGCCCACCCGGGTGTGGGGCGCATTCCGGGGCAGGTAGCTGAAGGCCATGTGCACGGCCGGGAGGCCGGCGATGGTGACATCGGCGGCGGGCCGAGTGACCCGGAAGCCCTTCAGGGACTGCTCCAGAGGCGCCGTCAGTCCGGCCATCAGCATCTTCGGGTCCGCTCCGGCAAAGGCTCCCAGGGGCCGCAGCGCCACCTGCACGGTGGGATTGGGCGCCGGATAGGGCTCCCGGTGGCGGGTGATGGTCACCAACGCCCCCCGGGGATGGCGGCTGAGAAACCGCGCCACCGCTTCGGGCTGGCGGCTTCGGGGCGAAGGTGCGGTACCGGCCTGGCGGGAGGCGAAATGCCAGTGGTCGGGCCTGGTGATCTCAAAGCCCAAGGCGGGATTCTCGAAGCGCCCCGGGGACCCGCCTTGGGCCGGCCCGGCGGCGACCAGGACGCCCAGCACGGTGAGCCCCGCCGCCCGGGGCCGCCACCGAAGACGCTTCGCCCCCGGCACCGGCGTCATTGCGGGGACCCGTTGCCTGCGGCCGTCCACCAGCCGGGCAGCGCGGCGACCGATTCGAGCACGGCATCGGCCTGCACCGCCTGCTCCAGGTCCCGGGTGCGGAACTTGCCGGTGCGCACCAGCACGCCGCGCAGCCCCGCCTGCTGGGCGCCCTCGATGTCGCTGCGCAGGTCGTCCCCGATCATCACCGTCTCCGCCGCCGCCGTGCCGGTCAGCGCCAGGGCCGCCTGGAAGAACGCCGGTGCCGGCTTGCCGGTCACCACCGGTTCGACGCCGGCGGCATAGGTCAATGCGGTCACAAAGGCGCCGGCGTCGAGCCGCAGGCCGTCCGGAGCGCGCCAGTAGCGGGTCATCCCCAACGCCACCAGGGGCGGGCGCTCTTGCGCCATGAGCAGACGGAACGCCCGGTTCAGGGTGGCGAAATCCCAGCCGTCCCCCAGATCGCCGACCACCACCGCCGCCACCTGGTGCGCATCAGCCGGCGCGATCTCCAGGTCGCCGAACTCCGCCAGGGTCCGGTCCGGCACAAACAGGGCAATGGGCCCGCTGACCCGGGTCTTGAGCCAGCGCACCGCGGCCACCGGCGGCGTGAGTATCTGCCCGGCGTCGGCCGGTATGCCGAAGCCCGCCAGCTTCTCCACCAGGGCATGACGGGGACGGGAAGTGGTGTTGGTGAGAAACAGGTGGGGCAATCCCTGCTCGCGAACCCAGGCAACGGTGCGTGCGGCGCCGGGGACCGCTTCGGATCCCTCGTAGAGCACACCGTCCAGATCGAACAGCACAGCCTTCATGCCGATGGTCCCTGAGCCCGTCCGCCTGACACTCCGGATGCGGACCTTCGCGCGGGCCCCCGGTGCGCCGCCGCCCCGGGGCCCTTTCCCTGCTCCGGGTTCAGCGCGGGGCCTGGTCGATGATCGCCCGCACCCGGCGCAACCTGCCCTCGGCGTCCCGATGGACGCTACCGACCAGGTAGAGCAGCACGAAATAGTTCACGACGGGGATCAGCGACAGCACCATCCACGGGCCTGCGCGGCGGCCCTTGTCGCGGGCGACGAAATAACAGATGAAAGTCAGTGGAACCGTGGCAATGATCAGGGGCAGCAAGCCCCCCAGATGACCGGCTTCGTCCATTCCCTCGCTCTCAGCGAACTCGACGCCGCAAAAGATAGCATGACCCGGGGTCAATGGCACTATCCGGAAACCGGGCCCGCCCCGGCCCGGGGACCGCCTCGGAAGCAGGCCGGACCTTACCGGATATATCCTTTGTATCTTACTGTTTATTTTATTCTATAAATCCCTGCTTCCGGACCGAGGCGGCAAGGACCGTTTCGGCCGCAGGCGCAAGAGTCGCCGACGCCTGCTGGCCTGCCGCGGGGGCCACCCCGCGGCAGGGGGGGCGCCCGGCCGGCAGGTCCACCACATAGCCCACCCCCCGCACGGTGCGGATCAGTCCCCGGCCGAGCTTCTTGCGCAGGAAATGGATGTGCACCTCCACGGTGTTGCTTTCCACTTCCGCGTCCCAGCCGTAGAGGGCCTCCTCCAGCCGGGTCCGGGACAGCACCGCGCCGCGATTGTCCAGCAGCAGCCGCAGAATGGTGAATTCCGTCGGGGAAACGCTGACAGGCTGGCCGGCACGCAGCACCGTGTGGGCATCGAGATCCACCATGATCTCGCCATGCTGGAGGCGGGAGACACCGGGTCCACCGGCGCGGCGCGCCACGGCCCGCAGTCGGGCATGGAGTTCGCTGGCGTCGAAGGGCTTGGCGAGGAAATCGTCGGCCCCGCTGTCCAGGGCATCGACCCGCTGGCGCACGTCGGAGTTGGCGCTGATCAGGATCACGGGGGTCAGATCGGCGCGGGCCCGCAGCCGGCGCACCATCTCCACCGCGGAACACCGGGCCAGAGCCGCATCCATCACCACCAGGTCGAAACGGCACGCATCGAGGGCCTGTTCGGCGAGCCGCCCGTCGGTCACCCAATGGACGGCATAGCCGTCCGCAGCCAGCGAAGCGTGCATGGCGGTGCCGAGCTGCGGATCGCCCTCGGCCAGCAAGAGGGGGCTCCCCTGCACGGTCGATCCTCCGTCGCTTATTGCTCTTCTTTCCTGGGGGAAGAGTGCCCGGGCGCTGCGATGCTGTCAGTGACCGAGGATACAGAGCCGCGGCAACCGGAACCGGCCCTCAAGCGGTCCGGTCCTCCGGCCGCTGTTATCGGGCGGAGGCGGCAGCTATGGACCGAATCACGCGCCTGCTCGACGGGTTATGGCAGCTTGCCAACCGTGGAGCCCGGCCCGAAGACACTCACAGGGACAGGACCCGCAAGGCGATCATGGTCATGACGGCCATGAACATCGGGCTACTGGCCGTGTTCTGGGGCGGCGTCTACGCCCTGATGGGATACCGGCTGACCGGGGCCATCCCCCTGTGCTATGCGCTGATCACCCTGATCAGCGTGCCCTACTATTTCATCTCCAGGAACTTCTCCCTGTTCCGGATCATTCACCTGTCGCTGATCCTGTTGCTGCCGTTCCTGCTGCAATGGAGTCTGGGCGGATTTTCCAACGCCAGCGTCGTCATGATCTGGGCCTATTTCACGCCCCTGCTGGTGCTGCTGGTGGACGGACCCGCCAGTGCACTGCGCTGGCTGGGGGCCTATCTCGCCCTGACCATCGTGTCAGGCATGATCGACGCCCCCCTGGCGCAGCAGGCGCATCCGGTGGCCGAGCCGGTGCGCACCACCTTCTTCATTCTGAACATGGCGGCGGCCGCGGTGAGCATCTACGCCATCCTCAACTACTTCGTGCGCCAGGGCGAGCAGCACAACCGTCGACTGGAGGCCAACGAGAAGCGCATCACGGAGCTGATGCTGACCGACCCCCTCACCGGCGCGGCCAACCGCCGGCACCTGGACCAGTACCTGGCCGGCTGCCTGGGGGCGGCCCGGCGCCGCCAATCCGAGGTCTGCGTCATCATGGCGGACCTGGATCACTTCAAGACGGTCAACGATACCTTCGGCCACGACGTCGGCGATCTGGTGCTGAGGGAATTCGTGCGCCTGGCCAAGCGCTGCATCCGCGACGAAGATCTGCTGGCGCGGTTCGGGGGCGAGGAGTTTGCTATCGTGCTGCCGGACACACCACTGGAGCAGGGTCACCGGGTGGCCGAGCGGATACGCCAGTGCCTGGAAGCGGCCCGCATCGAATCGTCCGGGGTGAAGGTGACCGCCAGCTTCGGGGTGTTCGCGGCCCGGGACGCGGCCCCCAACGACCTGCTCAGCGTGGCCGACCAGGCGCTCTACGCGTCCAAGTCCGCCGGCCGCAACCGGGTCACCCTGCGCACCGCGACCGCCTCCTCCGCCCCGGCGGCCTAGGCCGCCAGGGTCCGGATCTTCTCGTACAGCTCGTCCGGGACCGAAACCCCTTCGGCCCGGGCGCGGGTTTCGTTGCCCAGCCGCCGCCCCCCCGGCAGGCGCACGCCCTCGTCGGCGGCCATGGTGCCGATCAGGGTTTCGATGCGCTCGAAATAGGTGTCGCGACCCGCCAGCGCCGCGGGGTCGATCACCAGAAACGCCTGGCCGATGGCCGGCCGGTTGCCGGTCTCACTGAAGAACGAATCCGCCTCGAAGCCGAAGGCGGCGCCGGTGAGCGCGCAGCAGACGAGCTCCACCATCAGCGCCAGCATCGCCCCCTTGACGCCGCCGGCCGGCGCCATGCTGCCCGACAGTCCGGCCTGGGGGTCGGTAGTGGCCTGACCCTGGGCGTCGAACGCCCAGCCCTCCGGAATCGCCTCGCCCCGTTGGGCGGCCACCAGGATCTTGCCCCGGGCCACCTGGGACAGGGACAGATCGATCACCAGGGGCGGCTCCTCGCGCCGGGGGAAGACGGCGGCGATGGGATTGGTGCCGAACAGCGGCTTCTTCCCCCCCCAGGGGGCGATGGCCGCCGGCGAGTTGCCGAATGCGATGCCCACCATTCCGGCCTCCGCCACCGGGCGCAGATGCAGGGCCGTGGCGCCGAAGTGGTTGCTGTGGGTCACTCCCGCGAAAGCCACTCCATGCTCACCGGCCCGGCGCAGGGACTCCTCCACGGCCATCGCGCAGGCCGGGAACGCCATGCCGTAGGCGGCGTCGATCAGACAGGTTCCCCCCTTTTCCCGGGCGATCCGCGGCTTCGCCTCCCCGTCGGTACGCCCGTTGCGCAGGTGGGCGCAGTACAGGGGGGTGCGGGACACGCCATGGGAGGCCAGGCCCTGGGCGTCGGCGGACACCAGATGCTCGGCGGCGACCCGGGCCGTGTCATCGGCGGCGCCCGCGTTGCGAAGCGCCCGTGCAACGAGATCGGTGAGTTCGGAAGTGGATACGATTGGCATGTTTACGCTCTACGGTTGCAGGAAGGCGGCCACGCGCTCGGCGATCATGGCGCTGACGCGTTCGTTGGATTCCCTGGTGACCCCCGCCACATGGGGCGTGAGAACCAGGTTGGGCGCGCCGCTGAGGGGATTGTTCGCAGCCAGCGGCTCGTGGGCGTACACATCGAGCGCGGCTCCACCCAGATGCCCGGCGTGCAGCAGCTCCGCCAGGGCCTCCTCGTCGACGATACCGCCCCGGGCGGTGTTGATCAGCACGGCGCCCGCGCGCATCGCCGACAGGGCCGTGCGGTCGAACAGGTTCCGGGTCTGGTCGGTCAGCGGCAGATGCAGGGACACCACGTCGGCCCGGCCCAGCAGCTCGTCCAGACCCACCAGCGCCACCCCGGTCCCTTCGGGCGCCGCCGGCAGATGCGGGTCGTGGGCGATCACCTCCATGCCCAGGGCCCGGGCCATGCGGGCCGTAAGCTGGCCGATGCCGCCAAAACCCACCAGGCCCAGGGTCTTGTCCCCGAGCTCCCGCCCCTGGGACAGGGCCGGGCGGGGCCAGCTTCCGTCGGCCACCTCCCGGGTGGACTGATACGCGCCCCGCAGCAGCACCATTGCCGTGCACACCACATATTCCGCCACCGCCCGGGCGTTGGCGCCGATGGCGGGAATGACCGAGACGTTGCGGGCTTCGCAGGCCGGCATGTCAATATTGTCCAGACCGACCCCCAGGCGCCCCACCACCTGCAGGGCCGGCGCATGGTCCAGCAGGGGCTGCGTCACCCGGGTACGGTTGCGCACCACCAGCGCCCGCGCCTGCCCGAGGGACTGTTGGAGTTCTTCGGGGCGATCCACCAGCCCCGGATCGTACAGAGTGTCGAACTGCGCCTGCAGCGCCGCGACCGCCGCCGCGTCCATGAACTCGGTGATGACCACATCGGGCATACGCCCCTCCTCAATCCAAAAGACTCTCGCCGGGCCGCACCCGCGTGAAGGCCACCGGCTCGAACGTGACCCGCAGTTGCCCGTCCGCGCAGCTCACCCGGGTGTAGGCGGACTGCTCCAGCTCACCGGGGCCGGGAAAGTCCTCGCGGAAGTGAGCGCCCCGGGAGTTCTCCCGGGCCAGGGCGGCGGCGGTGATGACCCGGCTGACCTCGATGAGGTTGTTCAGATTGATCCAGTCATGCCAGGTCACGTTGTAGGCGCGCTCCCGGCTGCCCACCCCGGCACTGGCGAGCCGCCCGGCGAGTTCCTCCAGACGCTGCTGGGCCCGCTGCAGCCGCTGGGCCGAGCGGATGATGCCCACGTCGTCCCACATCACTTCGTACAGGGCCTCGCGGATCGCCCCCAGGTCGTCGGCGGGACGCCCCAGGGGCGCCTCGTAACGGACCACCGCCGCCTCCAGGGACTCGGCATCGGGCTCCGCGAACCCGCGTCCGGCGCCGGCCAGCCACTGGGCGATGGCGTCCCCGGCGACGCCGCCGAAGACGGTGGAATTGGCCACGCCGTTGCCACCCAGGCGGTTCGCGCCGTGCACGCCGCCGGTATCCTCGCCGGCGGCGTACAGGCCCGTCAGGGAAGTGCCGCAGTGCTCGTCGAACATGACCCCGCCCATCATGTAATGGGCGGTAGGGACCACTTCCACCAGACCGCCGGCCAGATCGAACCCGCAGTCCGCGCAGCGCTCCACCATGCCCTTGAACTGGCGCCGGACCTGTTCCGGGCCCAGGTGGTCCATCTTGATGTACACGCCGCCGTTGGGGGTGACCCGGCCGGCCCGCATTTCGCTGTAGATGCCGCGCGAGACAATATCCCGGGTGGCCCGCTCACCGCGTTCGTCATAGCGGTCCATGAACCGTTCGTGATCGGCATTGAGCAGGTGGCCGCCGGCGCCGCGCAGCCCCTCCTCCAGCACCGTGCCCGTCATGCGCGTCTGGCTGCCGGCCAGCAGCCCTGTGGGGTGGAACTGCACCATTTCCATGTCCCGCAGGCCCAGCCCGGCCCGCAGGGCCATGGCCATGCCGTCACAGCTCTTGTCGCCGCTGGGGGTATGGTACCGGTACATGGTGGGCCCGCCCCCGGTGGCCAGCAGCACCGCCCGCGCCCTGACCAGCACGAACTCGCCGCTGCCCATGTCCATCATGAGCACGCCGGCCAGCGACTGTCCGTCCCGGCTTCTGATCAGCTCCAACGCCCGGTGTTCCTCGAGGCGCTCGATGCCCCGGGCCCATACCTGTTCGGACAGGCGGTTGATGATCTCGATGCCGGTGAGATCCCCCTTGTGCACGGTGCGGTCGAAGGTCTGCCCGGCGAAGGGTTTCTGATGCAGGGTCCCGTCGGCATTGCGGTCGAAGAAGCAGCCCAGCTCATTTTCCAGCTCGTGAATCCGCTCCACCGCCACGTTGACCAGCTTCCACGCCAGCTCCTGGTTCGGCAGCCACTTGCCGCCGGCGATGGTGTCCATGAAGTGGCGCTCCACGGAGTCGCCGGCACCGAGGGCCACGTTGTAGCCGCCCTGGACCATGCGGGTGCAGCCGCACTTGCCCAGCAGGCCCTTCACCGCCACGGTCACCTTCAGATCGGGGGCCCTGCGGTGGGCATGGAGCGCAGCGAACAGGCCGGCACCGCCCGAGCCGAGAATCAATACATCGGTCGTCCGGGTCTTCATCAAAGCCTCACTTGGGCGACGGGTTGGGGGACGGGGTCGGACAGCCGGGCCGCGGGGCACCGGCGCATCAAGAGGTCTTGACCCCCAACCGGTCCAGCACCTCCTGGCGCCGGGACCGGCTCGACTGGCGCACCGTGCCGTAGAGGCTCTGGCCATGGCTGTCCATGGCGACCAGCAAGGGCCCGAAATTGTGCACCCGGAACTTCCACAGGGACTCGGGATTGAGGTCGTCCAGATCCACGTCCTCGATGGCCTCGATCCAGGTGGTCTCCAGGGCCGCGGTCCCGCCGATGATGGCGAGATACACGCCCCCCAGCTCCTGGAATGCGGCCAGCGAGTCCTCCATCAGACCGCCTTTGCCGATGATGATGCGCACCCCGTACTGACTCATCAGGGGCTGGGTGAAACGCTCCATGCGCGCGCTGGTGGTGGTCCCGATGCACACCGGCGCATAACCCGCCGGATTCGCCTCGGACTTCTCCACCTTGCGCACATTCGGTGCCGTATGGATCACTGCGTGCCCCGACAGGTCGAAGCGGGTGGAGCGCCCCCGGTCAAACATGTGGATCTGGGTCGCGTCCCGGATGCCGAACAGGGTGCCGTTGAGGGATACCGTATCGTTGATCCGCAATGCGCGGACCTGCTCCTCGGAAATCGGTGTGGTGATGTCGTGGTGGGCCATGGTTCAGAATCCATACTCCACGCCCGCAGGCGTAAACGTCGCCGTCGCCCGCCGGGCCGAATGACACTGCATGTTGACGGCTACCGGGTTCATCGTGATATGGGTAGCCGCCAGTTCCACGTGCACCGCAAACGCGGTGGAATCGCCGCCCAGCCCCTGGGGCCCGACGCCAAGCTGGTTGACGGCCCCGCTGAGCTCTTCCTCCAGGGCGCGTCCTTCGGCGTCCGCACAGTGGGTTCCCAGCGCCCGTGTTGCGGCCACCTTGGCCAGGTGCACGCACAGGTCCGCCGTGCCGCCGACCCCCACGCCCACGATGGTGGGCGGGCAGCTCTGGCCGCCGGCCTCCAGCACGCAGTCGACGACGAAGGCCTTCACTGCATCCACGCCCTCGGCCGGGATCGCCATTTTCAGCCAGGATTTGTTCTCGGAACCGCTGCCCTTGGGGATCATCTCGATCTTCAATGTGTCGGACTCGTCGCTGAAGTCGAAGTTGATCACCGGCACGCCCGCGCCCGTCGAGGTGTAGTTGTTTTCACGGGTGATGGGATGCACCACCGATGAGCGCAGCGGATACTCCGTGGTCGCCCGCTCGCACCCGCGCCTGATGGCCTGCACCAGATCCACCCCGTCGGGACAGACGCCCCGTCCGATGGTCACGTTGTAGATCGGTACGCCGGTGTCCTGGCAGAGCAGGTTGTCCGTCGCCTCGGCCACCTGGATGTTCTGGATCATCGTGCCCAGCACCGCCTGCCCGGTGGCGTTGCCCTCCTTGGCGGCCAGCGACTCGAAGCCGCGCTTGATATCCGGCGGAAGAATCTTGAGGGCCCGGATGTACAGGGCCTTCGCCACCTCCTCCACTTCGTGCATGTCCACTTCCATACTCTCCAACTCCTGCCGGCTCGTCCGGCCATCATCCCGTTCAACGGGACCTTCAACGGCCTGCACGGCCCGCCGTCACACCTGCATACCCCATTTGCGGATCGTCTGGGCTTCGATGTTTCGGAAGATCAGGTTCTCCACCGCCAGCCCGATGATGATTACGGTGAACAGCCCGGCGAACACGGCGGCGATGTTGAGCTCGTTCTTGTTCTCGTAGATGAACCAGCCGAGCCCGCCCGACCCGGTGCTCACGCCGAACACCAGCTCCGCGGCGATGAGGGTACGCCACGCGAACGCCCAGCCGATCTTCAGTCCGGTGAGGATGGAAGGAAAGGCAGCCGGAATCAGAATCTTCCCGATATACCGAAATCCGGTCAGCCCATAGTTGCGGCCCACCATCCGCAGGGTCTGGGATACGCCCTTGAACCCCGAATGGGTGTTGAGGGCTACAGACCACAACACCGAATGCACCAGTACGAACACCATGCTGCCGTTGCCCAGGCCGAACCAGATCAGCGCCAGCGGCAGCAGCGCGATGGCCGGCAGCGGGTTGAACATCGAGGTCAGGGTTTCGAGAAAATCGTTCCCCAGCCGCGAGGTCATGGCGAAGATCACCAGGAACGTGGCCAGCACCAGCCCGGCCGCGTACCCCATCAGCAGAACCTTGATGGAGTAGCTGATCTGGCTCACCAGCTCCCCGTGGAGCAGCGACTCATACAGCGCAATCACCGTTGAGCTGAACCGCGGCATCAGCAGCGGGTTGTTCAGGTGGATGGAGTACACCTCCCACGCGCCTGCCAGCACCACCAGGATGAAGAGCTTGCGCAGAAACCCGATGTTGTACAGCTTCTCCCACCAGGTGAGCGGCTTCTCAATCACGGTCTCGGGGTTGGCGTGCACCTCCTCGCGCACAAACTCCTCGCGCCGGACCACCACCTCCTCATGCCCCTTTTGGGCGTGCCTGCTAGGCATGGACCACCTCCTGCGCCTCTTCCACCTGGTCGGCGAACAGCATTTCGTGAATACGGTCCGAGAGGCGCTGGCCCGACTGCGGGTCCACATCGTCGTTCCCGGTGCTGTTGAGCTCGGCCTTGACCTGTCCCGGGTGCGGGGAGAGCAGGAGGATCCGGTTGCCGATCTTGACGGCTTCGGGAATCGAATGGGTCACGAAGAGCACAGTAAAGTGCGTATCGTCCCACAGCCGCAGCAGCTCCTCCTGCATCTTGCGCCGGGTCAACGCATCCAGCGCCGCAAACGGCTCGTCCATCAGCAGCACATCGGGCTCCATGGCCATTCCCCGGGCGATGGCCACCCGCTGTTTCATGCCCCCGGACAGGGTATGGGGATAGGAGTTGGCGAATTTGGTGAGATTGACTTTCTCGATATAGGCCATCGCCCGTTCTTCGGCTTCCCTGGCGGAGCACTTGCCCGCCGAGCACATGGGGAACATGACGTTCTGTTTCACGGTCTTCCAGGGCAGCAGCTGATCAAACTCCTGGAACACCATCATCCGGTCCGGTCCGGGGCGCGTGATGTGGCGCTCCCCCAGCTTGATATCACCTTCCACCGGATGCATATAGCCGCCCACCGCCTTGAGCAGCGTCGATTTCCCGCAGCCCGACGGTCCCAGCAGCACAAACCGGTCCGCTTCGTACACCTCAAAGCTCACCCTGTACGTGGCCGTGATCAGGTGATCCTTGGTCTTGTACTGAAGGGTGACGCCATTGACGTCCAATAATGGTGAGGTGTCGCTCTGTTGCATGGCTTCACTCCCGCACGCGTCGTGCCCGTTCGATATGGCGGGCCGGCACCCTGCCGGGTACCGGCCCGCGTTTTTCACCCTCTCAGCTTCCGGGCAGATCGTGAACGTTGCTGAAGAACATGTCCTTCCAGGACTCGGGCTTGACCTTGATCGCGCCCACCTTGTACAGGAAATCGGAGTACTTGGTGGTGTGCTTGGGGGTCATGGTGTAGGACACTTTCGGATCGGTGATGATCTTGTAGATGAAATCCACCGGATCCTTGCTGTGCGCGGCCTTCAGGTACAGCTTCGCGGCATCGCGCTGGTTGTTGTGGATCCAGTCGATGGCCTCGGACAACGCACCGGTGAATGCCTTGTACAGCTTCGGGTTGTTGTCGTGGAACTTGCTGGTGGTCCACACCACGTTGAACGTGGCCGGCCCGCCCAGCACCTGGAAGGACGTCAGGACCGTATGCACCTTCGGATCCTGCAGCTCCTTGTACTGATACGGAGGAGAGGTGAAGTGCGCGTCCACTTCGCTCATCCCCGAGAGCATCGCCTGCATGCCGTCCGGATGGGACATGGACACGGTGTACTTGTCCAGCTTGTCGTAGTTCTTCTCGCCGAATTCCTGGGCAGCCGCCATCTGCAGCGTCACCGCCTGGATCGACACCTTCACCGCCGGCAGGGCAATCTTGTCCTTGGAGGTGAAGTCCTTCAGGGAGTGGATATTGGGGTTACGGGTATTGAGGTAGAGGGGCATGGCGTTCAACGCCGACACACCCTTCACGTTCAGGTTCCCGTGGGTTTTCGCCCAGATCTTCACCAGCGGACCGACACCGCCGGAAGCGAACTGCAGGCTTCCGGACAGCAGTGCGTCGTTCATGACGTTGCCGCCCGCGAACTTCACCCACTGTACCTTCAGACCGTCTATCCCCTCTTCTTTGGCGTGCTTCTCGATCAGATGATGCTGCTGCATCACCATCAGGGGCAGGTAACTCACCCCGTACTGACGTGCAACGGTGATTTTCGACATTTCGGCATTCGCGGTGCCGGCAACACCGCCGAGCATCACAACGCCGGCCGCAGCTGCAACGAGTGTCTTTCGTATCATGACCTCTCCTCCCTCCGAGTGGTGTATTGAGGTTCGTGCAGGTTTGCTTACCGCCTCTGGTCTTGCTCCTGTCCTCGGATGTCCCGGAAAACCGGGCGCTTTCACCTTCGAGAATAGCAGTCGTCACCCGCGGCCACCGTG
>DATFLG010000288.1:0-2163 GCA_035267985.1 Gammaproteobacteria bacterium
CGAGAATTTCGAAGATCCCTCCGTGTGGGGCAGTCTGCGCACAACGGTGAGCGGGAACCGGAACTATCAGGCTGCGGACAGTGTGACCCGCCGGGGGGTCACCTGGGATGCCTACTTCGACACGCTGGACTACGTGACCACCGAGCAACGTTTCCATCGCCTGCCGGGAGAAACCGATGCCGAGTTTGCCGCCAACGCCTGGGGGTTCACCGCCATTACCCGGCGCAATACCTACGAGGCGTTCAAGGGCAGCAGCGTCCGGGCGCTTTATGGAGTCGGGGGGTATATCGACACCATCTCGGGTTATACCTATGACGACAGCTCCGGTACCTACTCCCCGGAAGCCCAGCTCACCATGCGGGTGGGCGGCGCGCTGTACGACTTCAACGGCGACAATGACATTGCCTATTCCACAAGCTTTCCCAACCTCTCGCCGCGGTTCTTCGGCGTGATCGACACCGCCGGTTTCAACGATTTCGCCTACATCACCAACGTCGGCTACGGCGTCGAGACCACGGGCGGGCACACTGCCTATTACGGGCCGATCATCTGGGGCGACAGCTTCACCATCGCTCCGTCCGCCTCGGTGGTGCCGCTGCCGCCATCGGGCTGGCTGTTCCTCTCGGCGCTGGCCGCGCTGGCCGGCCTGGGGCGACTGGCCGCGGGACGGGACCGTACGCTCCCGCGCGCCCACAGCATCGCCTGAGCCTGGAACAAACGCCGGCCCGTGGTCTCCCATCCCCCGCCCGCTATGGGCCCCGGCCGCCCGGCCTGTGGTTTGTCACTGCGGGGCTCCTGGACTAGGTTTGCTGAAGAAGGCGTCCCGACCGGTGGCGGAGGCAGCCGTGGGCGTATCCCCTTTGAACGTGGCCGTAGTGCTGGGCGATCCGAGACTGCCCTATCCCTATGCCCCGGACGGGCGCTTCGGCGAGGAGGAGAGGGAGGCGGACCGCCGCCTGCGCGAGGCCCTGTCACGGTTGCCGGGCTATCGGTTCGCGTATTTCGATGACCACGAACGTCTGATCGACGACCTGCGCGCCGGGCGTCCCCAGCTGGTTCTGAATTTCTGCGACACCGGCTTCCGCAATTACTGGGACTACGAACGGGATATTCCGGCGCTGCTGGAGATTCTGGATCTGCCCTATACCGGCGCCGATCCCATGAGCATCAGTCTCACCACCGACAAGGCGGTGGTGCGGGCGCTGGCCATGAGCCTGGGCGTGCCCACGCCGAACGAGACCTTCGTGGACCTGACCGCCGACCCGCTGGTCCTGCCCACGGTCTATCCCTGCCTGGTCAAACCCAACGCCAGCGGCGGCAGCTTCGGCATCACCCGGGACTGCGTGGTCAACGATCCGGCCGAGGCGGAGGCTTACCTGCGCTGGCTCGCGGGCACGCTGGAGATTCCCGAGGCCCTGCTGCAGGACTTCCTGACCGGCCCCGAATACACGGTGGGCCTGATCGGCAACCCCGACGGGGGCTTCACGGTGCTGCCGCCCCTGGAGGTGGACTACGGCGACCTGCCGCCCGGGCTGCCGCCGATTCTCACCTACAGCTCCAAGACCGACCCCGGCTCGGAGTACTGGCGCAGGCTCAACTTCGTGCCGGCCCGGATAGACGAGGTGGTCCGCAGCGAGCTGGTGGAGCACTGCGTCCGCCTGGACCGGCGCCTCGGCCTGCGTGACTACGCGCGGTTCGACTTCCGCTGCGGCAGCGACGGCCAGCCCCGGCTGCTGGACGTGAACACCAATCCTACCTGGTACTGGGACGGCAAGATGGCCATCATGGCGGGCTGGGCCGGATACCAGTACCACGACATGCTGCGTCTGATCCTGGAGGCGGCGGCCGCCCGTCTGGGCATAGACCGTGCCTGAGCGGCGGCACGTCCGTCACAGCAGGCTCCGGGGGATGGTTTCATCCCACTCCCTGACGGCGAACAGCGCCTCGCCTTCGTAGGCCCGGAGAGTGGCCTGGAGACGAAAGCTGTCCGCATCCGCGGTCATGTGGGTGGCGCATTCCAGACGGGTCGCCCATTGGCCGCGCCGGTGGAGGGTGGTCTGCTCCACCATCGCCTGGGCCTGCGTGGGGTGGTACTCGTGGATGCGGGACGTCTTGCGGATGGTGTAGCCCACGGTCAGGTCGATGTCCTCCAGGCGCGCCAGG
>DATFLG010000289.1:0-5826 GCA_035267985.1 Gammaproteobacteria bacterium
CGCGAAAGCGTCTCCGCGCCCACCACCAGGGCACAGCGGGCGCTGCCCGTGCGCACGAACTTGTCCACCACCCCCAGCGCGTACACGAACCCCGTGCACACCGCCTGGATGTCGAATGCGGCGCAGCCATGGATGCCCAGCCGTTGCTGCAGCAGACAGGCGGTGCTCGGGAACACCCGGTCGGGCGTGGTGGTGGCCACGACAATGAGATCCACCTCCTCGGGACGCCGCCCGGCGGCCTCCAGTGCCCGTCGCGCCGCCACCTCGGCCAGATCGCAGGTGGTCTGGCCGGCGGCGGCAATGTGCCGCTTGCGGATACCGGTACGCTCGCGGATCCATTGGTCGGAGGTCTCGACCATCCGCTCCAGGTCCTGGTTGGTGAGGACCTTCTCCGGAAGGTAGCCGCCGGTACCTGTGATGCGCGCGTATATCAAACCGCTTGCCTTTCCGTAAGCAGGAGCTCGAGTTGGCGGTCGATGCGCTCCGGAATCGCCTTGTTCGCCTCGAGGATTCCCACCTCGATGGCGTTGGAGAACGCTACTGCATCAGCGCCGCCGTGGCTCTTGATCACGATCCCGCGCAGGCCCAGCAGGCTGGCACCGTTGTAGCGGCGCGGGTCGATCTTTCGCCGGAAAGCGTTGAGCACGGGAAGGGCCACAAGCGCCGCCGCCCGGGTCAGGGGATTGCGGGCGAACTCCCGGCGCATGTAGTGGCTGATCATCTTGGCCACCCCCTCGCTGGTCTTCAGGGCGACGTTTCCCACGAACCCGTCGCACACGGCCACGTCGACGCCGCCCTTGTAGACGTCGTCGCCTTCCACGAAGCCGATATAGTTCAGGGAGCTCTCCGAAAGCAGCCGGGCCGCTTCCTTGACCTGATCGTTGCCTTTGATTTCTTCCTCGCCGATATTGATCAGGCCTACGCGGGGCTGCTCCACGCCATCGGCGGCCGAGGCGAGCACGGAGCCCATTACGGCGAACTGAAACAGGTGCTCGGCGCTGCAATCGACGTTGGCACCCAGATCCAGCACCCAGGTGTGGCCTTCGATGGAGGGTATGGCAGTGATGATGGCCGGACGGTCTATGCCGGGCAGGGTCTTGAGCACGTAACGCGCGGTGGCCATCAGGGCCCCGGTATTGCCCGCGCTGACGCAGGCGTTGGCCTGACTGTCCTTGACCATGTTGATGGCCACACGCATGGACGAATCCTTCTTGAAGCGAAGCGCCTGGGAGGGGGACTCGCCCATTTCCACCTGTTCCGATGCGTGCCGGATCTGCAGCCGCTCGCCGGGCGAACCGCGTTGCGCGCCGACCGTCTCTTCGAGCCGTTCCTGGTCACCCACCAGAACCAGGCGCACGTCATCGTGGCGTTCGAGCACGCGCAGCGCGCCTGGCACCACCACGTCGGGGCCGTGATCGCCGCCCATGGCGTCCAGGGCAATGGTCACCGGACCGCTCATGGGCAGATGCGCAATCGAGGGATGGCCACAGGGAGTGCGGATGGGTCGGAGCGGACGGGGTCGGGCCCGGTTCCAGGCTGCCCGGAACGGCTCACGGCCGTCCGGTGCCTGCGCGGGACGTCAGTCCTCGTCGCGGGAGATAATCTTTCGACCCCGATAGTAGCCGTCGGGGCTGATGTGGTGACGCAGATGGGTCTCACCCGTGGTGGGCTCCACCGACAGGGCGCGCCCCTGGAGACCGTCGTGGGCACGGCGCATGCCGCGCTTGGACCGGGTTTTTCTGTTCTGTTGAACAGCCATGACGATTACTCCTGAATGCTCATGACGAATGCTTCAATTTAGCCAGTGCCGCGAAGGGATTGTCCCGCGGCTCCTGTGTACGCGGACTGTCCTCCGCGCGGTATTGCGTACACGAGGCCGTATCCTCGTGCCTGGGCACGATGGGCAGGGCGAGCAGCAGCTCATCCTCTACCAAAGCCGCCAGGGATACCCGGCGGCCCGCAGCCCCGTCCTCGACAACCAGGGGCTCACAGCCTTCCGGCAACCGCTCGGCCTCTTGCTGTCCGCCCACAACCCCCAGGCGAAAATCCAGCCCGAGCGGCAGTTCCATGGGCTCGAGACAGCGCTGGCACTCCAGAACCAGCTTGGTCTCCACCCGCCCCGCGATGAAGCGCACCCCGTGGGCGTCGGTGCCGAATTCCAGCTCGACCCGCACCTCGCCCGTGCGGTCCAGCAGCATGGCCCCGAGACGGGGCATGTCCGCAAGCGCCATGGCGCCCGTAAGGCGGGCCCCCCGTTCGGCGAGCTGCCGGGGATCGGCCTGGCGAGGCAGAGCATCTAACATAAGCCGTTAATATTAGCCTGGCGCCTGACGGCTGTCAAAGCACGGCGCACCAAAACGCCCGCCGGCCCAACCATTTATTGTTGACAAGCCCCCGGCGATTCCGTAGAAGTTCCTCAAACCGGCCCCGCCGCAGCAGCATCGGCGGACAATCCTACACACCCAGCATGCCGGAATCCGCCTCTTGATCAACAAGATCCTCATCGCCAACCGGGGAGAGATCGCGGTCCGCATCGTCCGCGCCTGCGCTGAGATGGGCATCACCTCGGTGGCCGTCTACACCGACGCCGACCGCCACGCCCTGCACGTGCGCAAGGCCGACGAGGCCTACAACATCGGCCCGGATTCCGTGGCCGGCTATCTCAACGCCCACCGCATTGTAAACCTGGCGGTGGCCACCGGCTGTGACGCACTTCACCCCGGCTACGGGTTTCTCTCGGAGAATCCGCTGCTCGCCGAAACCTGCGAGCGCCGCGGCATCCGCTTCATCGGGCCCAGCGCCGAGGTCATCCGCCGCATGGGAGACAAGATCGAAGCCCGCCGCACCATGCAGAGCGCCGCGGTCCCGGTGGTCCCCGGCTCGGAAGGCAATCTGGCGAACCTGGACGAGGCGGTATCGGAAGCCGGGCGCATCGGCTACCCGGTGATGCTCAAGGCCACCTCCGGGGGCGGCGGACGCGGCATCCGCCGCTGCGGGTCGCCAGAGGAGCTCAGGCGCAACTTCGATCGCGTCCTGTCCGAGGCCACCAAGGCCTTTGGAAGCGCCGACGTGTTCGTTGAAAAATGCGTGGACAACCCCCGCCACATCGAGGTGCAGGTGCTGGGGGACAGTCACGGGGACGTGATCCATCTGTTCGAGCGGGACTGCTCCATACAGCGCCGTCATCAGAAGCTGATCGAGATCGCCCCGTCGCCCCAGATCAATGACAACCAGCGCGCCCGCATCGGGGAATACGCCGTGCGCGCCGCCCGCGCTGTGGGTTACGTGAACGCCGGGACGGTGGAATTCCTGATGGACGCCGACGGGAACTTCTACTTCATGGAGATGAATACCCGCCTGCAGGTGGAGCACCCGGTCACCGAAGAAATCACCGGGGTGGACATCGTCCAGGAACAGATCCGGATTGCCTCGGGACTGCACCTGCAGTATGCCCAGAGCGACATCCAACGACGCGGTTATGCCATGGAATTCCGGATCAACGCGGAGGATCCGAAGAACGACTTCCTGCCCAGCTTCGGCCGGATCACCCGGTATTTCGCCCCGGGCGGCCCGGGCGTGCGAACCGATGCGGCCATCTACACCGGCTACCCGATTCCGCCCCATTACGACTCCATGTGTGCGAAACTTATCGTCTGGGCCCAGACCTGGGACGGGTTGATTCACCGGGCGCGGCGTGCTCTGCACGACATGGGGGTCTACGGCGTCAAGAGCACCATTCCGTATTATCTGCAGATACTCGATGTCCCCGCCTTCGGCGACGGACAGTTCGATACGGGATTCGTGGAAGCCCATCCGGAGCTGGTCAACTACACCACGAGTCGGCCCACCCGTGAGATGGCGGCCGTCATGGCCGCCGCGGTTGCCGCTCAACTGGGTCTTTGAGGTCGTCGCATGTCTCGAGTACACATCACCGACGTCGTCCTGCGCGACGGTCACCAGTCCCTGATCGCCACCCGCATGCGCACCGAGGACATGCTGCCGGCGTGCGAGCGGCTCAACCAGGTGGGCTACTGGTCGCTGGAGGTGTGGGGCGGCGCAACCTTCGACGCCTGCCTGCGCTACCTCAAGGAAGACCCCTGGGAGCGCCTGCGGGCGCTGCGCAAGGCGCTGCCGGACACCCCGCTGCAGATGCTCCTGCGCGGCCAGAACCTGCTGGGCTACCGACACTACTCCGATGATGTGGTCGGCGCCTTCGTGGAGCGGGCCGCGGCCAACGGCATCGACGTCTTCCGCATCTTCGACGCCCTGAACGACACCCGCAATCTCAAAGCCTCCGTGGAAGCGGTCAAGGCGGCCGGCAAGCATGCCCAGGGCACCATTTGCTATACCATCAGCCCCGTGCATGGCATCCCTCAGTTCGTGGAGCTGGCGCGGGAGCTGGAAGGCATGGGCTGCGACAGCATCGTGGTCAAGGATATGGCCGGACTGCTCACGCCCATGGCCAGTGCCGAGCTGTTCGCGAGCCTGACCTCCGCCGTGAAGGTGCCCGTCCATCTGCACATGCACGCCACGGCGGGGGTGGCGGAAATGTGTCACCTCAAGGCCATCGAGAACGGCTGCCGGCACATCGACACCGCCATCTCCGCCTTCGCCGGCGGCGCCAGCCACGCCCCCACCGAGAGCATGGTGGCCGCTCTGCGGGATACCCCCTACGACACCGGCCTGGATCTGCGCTCGCTCCAGGAAATCGGTTTCTATTTCAAGGAAGTCCGCAAGAAATATCACCAGTTCGAAAGCGAGTTCACGGGCATCGACACCCGGGTGCAGCTCTACCAGGTGCCCGGGGGAATGATCTCCAACCTCTACACCCAGCTGCGGGAACAGGGGGCGCTGCAGCGCATGAACGAGGTGCTGGAGGAAATCCCCCGGGTGCGCGAGGACCTGGGCTACCCGCCCCTGGTCACTCCCACCTCCCAGATCGTGGGCACCCAGGCGGTGCTCAACGTGCTCACTGGCGCCCGCTACAAGACCATCACCAATGAGGTGAAGCTGTACCTGCAGGGGCGCTACGGGCGCGCTCCCGGCACCGTCAACCACATGGTGCGCCAGCAGGCCATCGGCAACGAGGACGTGATAGACGTGCGGCCGGCGGATCTGATTACCGGCGAGATCGAAACCCTCAAAGACGACATCGGCGAGCTGGCCCGGTCCCGGGAGGACGTGCTCACCTACGCCATGTTTCCCGAGATCGGCCGCGATTTCCTGGAGCAGCGGGCCAGGGACGCCCTGACGCCGGAGCCCCTGGAGCCGGTGGGGATGGTGGCCGAGACCGGGGGCCCCGCCCCCACCGAGTTCAACGTCTCCCTGCACGGAGAGACCTACCACATTCAGATCACCGGCACCGGGCACCGCCAGCAGGACACGCGCCCGTTCTACATGACCGTCGACGGGGTGCCGGAAGAGATCCTGGTGGAAACCCTGCAGGAGATCGAGCCGGCCACGGAAAGCGCCGACACCGCCGGCCGTGCGGTCAAGGGCAGCAAACGCCCCCGCCCCAGCAAGCCCGGGCATGTGGCCACTTCCATGCCGGGGACCATCATCGATGTGCTGGTGAAGGAAGGCGATACCGTGGCCGCAGGAGATGCCCTGCTGGTCACCGAGGCGATGAAGATGGAAACCGAGTTGCAGGCGCCCATCGCCGGCACGGTCACTGCGGTGCGGGTCGCCAAGGGCGACACCGTCAATCCGGACGAGACGCTGATCGAGATCGGCTGACGCCACAGACGGGCCGGAAAAAAGGAAACGGGGCGCAAGGCCCCGTTTCCGTCCCCCCTTTTGGGCAACTTCGTACTGCGATCTTGCCTG
>DATFLG010000290.1:0-6337 GCA_035267985.1 Gammaproteobacteria bacterium
GCCAGGATCGGACGCGACCAGCCGCTGGCGCGGCGCACCAGCGCGTTGATGCGCGCCAGCAGCTCCTCGACGTGGAACGGCTTGATCATGTAGTCGTCGGCGCCGTGCTTGAGACCCTCGACCTTGTCCTGCCAGCTCGAACGCGCGGTCAGGATCAGGATCGGATAGCGCTGGCCGTCCTCGCGCAGGGCCTTGACCAGGTCCATGCCGGACATCTTGGGCAGGCCCAGGTCGATGATGGCCAGGTCGAACGGCACCTCGCGGCCCAGATACAGGCCTTCCTCGCCGTCCGATGCCGCATCCACGGCGAAACCGTCCCGCTTGAGCCGGGCAGCCAGGGTTTCGCGCAGCGGCGCCTCATCCTCCACCAACAGGATTCGCATCAATGAGTCTCCTTTCAGTTCGAGTCTGCGTTGCGCTGGTCGCTTCGCAGCGTGATCACGCGTACGTGGCCGTCCGGGGTGAGCACCTTGATCCGGTATTCCACGACCCGGCCGGTATTGCGCGAATCGGCCTTCAGTACCTTGCCACCGGTTTCATTCTGCACCCGCGCCACCGCCTGCTCCAGGGTCAGGTGCGGATGCGGATGCTTTTTTGCAACCTGCTTGTGCGCATGCCCGTGGTCCTGCACGGTCCGCGCCGATGCGACGGCGGCGTGCGAACCGGCCAGAAGCAGGACGCCGAGCGGAATGGAAAGCAATCGCAGGCTGCCAGCAGCCATCGGGAACCCCCTGCGCGGAACGGGCGGAATCATCGGGACACGCCCCATCATGACGGCCCGCTTTGAATTCGTGCTGAACCACCACCCCGCGACCCTCATGCCGCATCGCGCGCCGCCGGGCCCAGCGCCGCGATGGCGCGCTCGACCAGCGCCCAGCCGGCATCGGGCCGGTGCGCGCCCTCGCTGAGCACGCGGCGGAAACGGCGCGCCCCGGGTGCACCGTGGAACAGGCCCAGCACGTGCCGCACGATGTGCTTGAGCGCCACCCCGCGCCCCAGCTCGGCTTCCACGTACGGCTGCATGCGCCGCAGCACCCCGACGCGGTCCGGCAACGGCGTGCCCCACAGGCGCGACTCCAGCTCGGCCAGGATCCACGGGTGCTGGTAGGCCGCGCGCCCCAGCATCACGCCATGCACGTGGCCCAGGTGCGCCTGGGCGGCTTCGACGTCGGCGATGCCGCCGTTGATGATCACGCTCAGCTCCGGAAATGCCTGGCGCAGGCGATACACGCGCGGGTAGTCCAGCGGCGGCACCTCGCGGTTCTCCTTCGGACTCAGGCCCTTGAGCCAGGCCTTGCGCGCATGCACGATCAGCACTTCGACCCCGGCCTCGACCATGCACCGGGCAAAGCGCTGCAGATCCTCATCGGCATCCTGCTCGTCCACGCCGATGCGGCACTTGACCGTGACCGGCACGTCCACCGCCTCGCGCATGGCGCGCACACAATCGGCCACGCGGCCGGGCTCGAGCATCAGGCAGGCGCCGAAGCGGCCCGACTGCACGCGGTCGGACGGGCAGCCGACATTGAGATTGATCTCGTCGTAGCCGGCCTCGGCACCGAAGCGCGCGGCCTTGGCCAGCTCTTCGGGCTCGCTGCCGCCCAGCTGCAGGGCCACCGGATGCTCTTCCCGGTTGTGCTCGAGCAGGTGCAGCCGGTTGCCGTGCACCAGTGCGGCCGAAGTCACCATCTCGGTGTACAATCGCGCATGCGGCGACAGCAGCCGGTGGAAGAATCGGCAATGCCGGTCGGTCCAGTCCATCATGGGCGCCACCGCCAGCCGCCGGTCCACGGAGGCGCAGGCCGCCGTCCGGTGGGCGCCCGGGGGAACAGCGGCCGTGGTGACGGCGGTTTCACGCATCATTATGGTCTCGACTAATATTGATCCTCGGGCGTCGGGGCACCGGACAGCATCCGGCCCGGTGGCCCGCCTTCTCCGCCCGACCATTCTACCAGCCGGGAGGCGCTCATGGCCCAGCCACACAGCGCGGAAGGTCCGGGCGTGGCCCTCGTTACCGGCGGCTCCCGGGGCATCGGCTTTGCCACCGCCGAAGCGCTGCTGCGGGCCGGGGCACGGGTCGCCCTGTGTGCCCGGGACCGGCGCCGCCTGACGGCGGCCGAACACGCCCTGCGCTCCCTGGGGCCGGTGCTGCCCGTGGCCGCGGACCTGCGGGACCCGGCGGCGGCCCGCGCCGTGGTGGAGCGGGTGCATGGCCACTGGGGCGGCCCGGATATCCTGGTCAACAATGCCGGGCTCGCCTGGGCCGGCCCCCTGGTGGATCATCCGCCCCAGAGCATCGACGCCATGATCGACGTGAACGTGCGGGCCCCCATCCACCTTTGCCGGGCGGTACTGCCCGGCATGATCGCCCGGGGGCAGGGCGTGATCATCAACGTCGCCTCCGGCGCCGGGCGTCACGGCATCGGCGAGTTGGCCGTGTACTCGGCCACCAAATTCGCGCTGGTGGGGCTCACCGAGGCCCTGGCCGACGAAGTGGGCGGGACGGGTGTGCGGGTGTACGGCATCTGTCCGGGACGGGTGGCCACCGACATGCAGGAACAGGTCAGCGGACGACGCATCGGGCTGGCGCCGGAACGGGTCGGTGCACTGATCAACGACCTGGCCGGCCCCCAACCTCGTGCCCGTCCCGGGCAGTGCATCACCTTGCGTTGACGGTTCCGCGCCCCACCGCCACAGGTCCGGCCACGCCCCGGGGCTGCTGGCGATTTGCCCCCGCCCGTGCAAGAATACGCCTGCCCTGCGGTGCCGCCCCGGGGCCTTGCTTGAGCGCGCACAAGAAGAACCAACGAACCAGGCCACCCGCAGTGCAGGCAGCGATCCACCCGGCCATGCCCCGTCCAGAACAGGCAGCCGTCGGTCCCGGCCCGCGGTAGCCCGGCACGTGACGACCGACAGACCATGATCCGCTACGCCGCCATCGCGCGCATCCTCGGGCTGCTGGTGTTCATTTTCGGCGCCAGCATGCTGCCGCCCCTGGGCGTCTCCCTGTGGTACCACGACGGTGAAGCACCCCATTTCCTGGCCAGTATCGCCGTCATTCTGGCCGTGGGCCTGGTCCTGTGGCTGCCCACCCGCAACGAGCGCCACGAACTGCGCACCAAGGACGGCTTCATCATTGTCGCCCTGTTCTGGGTGGTCCTGGGGGTGCTGGGCGCACTGCCGTTCATCTTCGGCCCGCATCTGTCCTTCGTGGATTCGGTGTTCGAGTCCGTATCCGGCTTCACCACCACCGGGGCGACCGTGATCGTGGGCATCGACAAGCTGCCGCCTTCCATCCTCTATCACCGCCAGCAGATCCAGCTGCTGGGCGGCATGGGCGTGGTGGTGCTGGCGGTGGCCGTGCTGCCCATGCTGGGGGTGGGGGGCATGCAGCTGTACCGGGCGGAGACCCCCGGCCCCATGAAGGACGAGAAGATCACCCCGCGCATCACCCACACCTCCCGGGCGTTGTGGCTGATCTACTTCGCGCTGACGGCGGCCTGCGCCTTCTGCTACTGGGCCGCCGGAATGACGCCGTTCGATGCCATCGGCCACAGCTTCTCCACCCTCTCCACCGGCGGCTTCTCCACCCACGACGCCAGCATGGGCTACTTCAACAGTCCCACCATCGAGCTCATCGCCGACGTCTTCATGCTCCTGGGGGCCATGAACTTCACGGTACACTTCATGGTCTGGCGGGGCCGGGATCCGCTGCATTATTTCAAGGACCCGGAAGTGCGCACCTTCCTCACCGTGGTGGGCGTGGCCATCGCGCTGATCACCCTGGGACTGGCCCTGACCAGCACCTACCCCGGCTTCCTCACCTCCCTGCGCTACGCCGCCTTCCAGGTCATTTCGGTGATCACAAGCACGGGCTACACCACCGCCGGTTTCTCGGCATGGCCCCTGTCCCTGCCCGTGCTGCTGATACTGAGCAGCTTCATCGGCGGCTGCGCCGGGTCCACGGCCGGCGGGATGAAGGTGATCCGGGTGCTGCTTCTGGGCAAGCAGGCCACCCGGGAGATCATGCGCCTGGTCCATCCCAACGCCGTGACCCTGGTGAAGGTGGGGGGACGCACCGTCGCCGAGCGCACGGTAGCCGCGGTCTGGGGCTTCTTCTCCGCCTACGTGGCCGCCTTCACCGTGCTGATGCTGGCCATGATCACCACCGGCGTGGACCAGGTCACCGCCTTCTCCGCCGTGGCCACCTGCATGAACAACCTGGGTCCCGGACTGGGCCGCGTGGCCGCCAACTTCCATGACCTCAACAGCGCCGCCAAGATCATCAGCATCATCGCCATGCTTCTGGGGCGCCTCGAGATCTTCACCATTCTGGTGCTGCTCAGCCCGGCCTTCTGGCGGCGTTGATCGCAGCGGACTCCGCCTGCGCCACGGTCAAAAACCGTCGATGTTATAAAACTGTAATACGCCGGCGCTAGCCTTTGTTCTCAGCTCCACCGATTCGTCGCTGCCGGGGGTGACCCACCCGGGCTGAGGACACACCAATGGACGAGAACAGAAAACAGATCGTGTCGCTGCGCCTGAGCGTCGGCGACCGCAGGAAGGTCAGCGCCATCGCGGCCCGGCTCGGCGTGCGGGATTCGGACGTTTTCCGGTTCGCCATCCGGCGCACCGTCGCTCAGCTGGTCGCGCTTTGCGATCCCGAAGCCGGCGCCGAGCGGCTGATACCGACGCTGCTGGAAACGGGTCCGGAGCTGTGCCGGTATTTCGGACTCGACGCCGAGCAACTGGACCGCATTCTCAACACCGAAAGCACGAACGGCGTGGAACCCCAGGACGTACGGCTTTTGGCCGTCAGCCTCGATCCCCAGACCCGGCGCTGGGCCGGAACCGCTTCCGAGGGCGCCGGCCAGCACCCTGAGCACGAAGCGTCCATCCGCGACTACCTTTATGAGAAGTACGTGCAGACTGCAGCGGGAAAGGCGGTCGGCTGAGGCTGTCGACCCCGGGTCCGGGCGCGGTTCGAATGCGCCTGGTACGACAGGGGCGATCCGCGTCGCGGCCGCGCGGGATTCTGAGACCGGTTCTAGTCACGCACTGCGAAGCGCAGCCACAGAAATCCCAGTGCCCCGGCCATCACGGAGGCCATGAGAATCCCGCTCTTGGCCAGCAGGAGATTCTCGGGCGCCGCCCCGAAGGCGAGCTCGCTGATAAAGATGGACATGGTGAACCCGATCCCCCCCAGCAGGCTGACGCCCACCAGGTGAGTGAACCGGCAGCCCGTGGGCAGCTGTCCCACGCCGAAGCGCAGGGCCAGCCACGAGAAGCCCGAGATGCCCACGAACTTGCCCAGCACCAGGGCCACCGCCACTCCCAGCGCGACGGGGCTGGCGAACACCTGCGGCAATTGCCGCACCTCCAGCGCCACCCCGGCATTGGCCAGGGCAAACACCGGCATGATCACCAGGGCCACCGGCAGCTGCAGGCTGTGCTCCAGACGCTGCAGAGGCGTCTCCACCATGTGCACGCCGTTCTCCAGGGTCTGAAGGATGGAGTGTTTGCGGGCGCTGGCCAGCATGCTGCGTCCGCCGCCGTCCTGATCGAACCGCTCCATCAGGTAACTCACATGCTCGCTGAAGCGCCGGGGATCATACTTGGACCGGGCGGGAATGGCCGTGGCCAGCAGCACGCCGGCGATGGTGGGATGCACGCCGGACTTGAGCATGGCCAGCCACAGGACCGTGCCCATGACGAAATAGGGAATGGGATTGCGGATGCCTCCGCGGTTGAAGGTGAGCAGAACCAGGTAGACAAGCGCTCCCACCAGCAGCGCAATGCCCGATATCTGCTCGGTATAGAACAAGGCGATCACCACCACGGCCGCCAGGTCGTCGACGATGGCCAGGGCCACCAGAAAGCTGAGCAGCCCCCGGGGAACCCGCCTCCCCAGAAGCACCAGCGCACCGACGGCAAACGCGATGTCCGTGGCCATGGGAATGCCCCAGCCCCGGGCGGCGATACCCTCGGGGTTGATCAGGCTGTAGATCACCGCCGGCATGATGACCCCGCCCAGCGCCGCGATGGCCGGCAGGGCCGCCTGGCGAAGGCTGGCCAGCGAGCCCACCAGCACCTCGCCCTTGATCTCCAGACCCACCAGAAAAAAGAACAGGGTCATGAGCCCGTCGTTGATCCAGTGCTGGAGGGACTTGGTCAGCTCGAAGGGTCCGACCCGCACCCCGATGGAGGTGTGCAGCGCGCTCTCGTAAGCGTGGCCGACAGGCGAGTTGGCAAGGATCAGCGCGCACAGGGCCGAGAACAGCAGGACCACACCGCCGGCAGCCTGGTTGCGGATGAACTCTTCGAAAGGACTGAGCAC
>DATFLG010000291.1:0-3838 GCA_035267985.1 Gammaproteobacteria bacterium
CCCACAGCGACGGGTACTCTGCGCGGTGCTCCTGGACCAGTCGCACCGCACGCTCGCGGACCTCAGGGGAAAACTTGTTGGACTTGTTCATGGCTCCATTCTCTCAAGAGTTGGAGCCTCCGCCAAACCCGGGGCGGTTCAGTATGTTGCGTTGGTCCGACCCCGCAGGCTCTTTGAGCCTCAAACGTGATGAAACCCCCCATCCGGCTCCCGGGGATGGCTGGGCGGCGCCGCTTCCAGTTCCTTTGTCGCGTCGGTGAGATCGGCCAGCAGCATGTCGGCCATGTCCCTTGAGAACCCTTCGCGCACCACGATGCGCAGCACGTGGACGTTCTGTGCGTCGGCGGGGAGGGCGTAGGCGGGGACCTGCCAGCCCCGGGTGCGCAGGCGCTCGGAGACGTCGTAGACGGAATACCTTGAATCGTCCCTGAGCCGGAAGGCGAACACGGGGATGTCGCTGCCGTCGCTCAGCAGCTCGAACGGCCCCAGCTCGGCGATGCGGGCCGACAGGTCGGTGGCGGTGTCGTGCAGGGTGCGCATGATGCGCGCGTAGCCGGCTCTGCCCAGGCGCAGGAAGTTGTAGTACTGGCCCACCACCTGGTTGCCCGGGCGGGAGAAGTTCAGGGTGAAGGTGGGCATGTCGCCGCCCAGGTAGTCCACGTGGAAGACCAGGTCCTCGGGCAGGTGCTCGCGGCTGCGCCACAGGGCCCAGCCCACGCCGGGGTAGACCAGCCCGTACTTGTGCCCCGAGGCGTTGATGGACACCACGTTGGGCAGGCGGAAGTCCCAGCGCAGGTTCGGGTGGATGAAGGGCGCCACGAAGCCGCCGCTGGCGGCGTCGATGTGCAGGGGCACCGCCAGGCCCTGCTGCTGGTTATGGCGCACCACGGCGTCGTGGATGGCCTCGATGGGCTCGAACTCGCCGGTGAAGGTGGTGCCCAGGATGGCCACCACGCCGATGGTGTTCTCGTCGATGCGGCGGACCACCTCCTCGGGGGTGATGACGTAGCGGTCCTCGGCGATGGGAATGTAGCGCGGCTCCACCTCCCAGTACCGGCAGAACTTCTCCCACACCACCTGCACGTTGCTGCCCAGGATCAGGTTGGGCCTGTCCGCGCTCTTCCCGGCCTTCTGGCGTCTTGCCCGCCAGCGCCATTTCAGGGCCATGCCCGCGAGCATCACCGCCTCGCTGGAACCGATGGCGGACACCCCCACCGGCTCGCAGTCCTCCGGCGCGTTGAACAGCCGCGCCACCATGTTCACGCAGCGGGTCTCGATCTCCGCGGTGCGGGGATACTCGTCCCGGTCGATCATGTTCTTGTCGAAGGTCTCGGCCATCAGCCGTTCGGCCTCCGGCTCCATCCAGGTGGTGACGAAGGTCGCCAGGTTCAGGCGCGCGTTGCCGTCCAGCATCAGCTCGTCGTGCACCAGCTGGTAGGCGGTGCGCGGCTCCATCTCGTCGTCCGGCAAGGTGTACTTGGGCACCGGCTCGGCCATGGCCCGGGATCCGTAGGTGGGGGCGAGGTCGGCGTCGGGCTTGAGTTTCTTGACCATGGTAGGACCGGCTCCTGTTGGACAGCGTTGCCTGCGCAACCGCTGCACGCGGTGGGATCGCGGTGCATGGGAATCACTATAGCGAAAATGCCCGGGAATCTGACGGCGCGTCGGCCGGTGCCGGGCGGCGGATAACGGTGTCGCAGCTCGGGGCTAGGTGACGAACGGGGCGGTGCCGGGCGTCAGGGTCCGGTGCCGGATGGGGGACAAGTCGATCGCCTTCCCCTTGGAGAGCGCCCTCTCCCGACACGCGAGGCAGTCGGATCGCAGACAGCAACTGTCGCCTCGGGCGCTGCACGCAGCCTATCGCGGTGCCCATGCAATTGAAACCCCGCAGCGGCATTCGGGCTGCGAGTCCTTCTGCAGTGTGCACCGCGTTCCGTTGAACATGGCCGCGAGCGGTGGGTGGGTATTTTGAAGCGCAGACCATGAGATTTTCGTTCAGCACTTCGCCGAAAGCAGGTGGTGTGCGCGACGGCCTGCGCTGCGCACGGCGCTGCCCGCGCTCGGGCGATTGAGACGGGTCAGCCAATGCCCGGGCTGGGGCAGATGCGGTCCGGGTCACGAAGCGCGACGGCGGAGCGCGCGGCCCCATGAGCGCAGCCCACGGGGGCCATGGTGTCTGGCGGACTTTACAGGCCTTATGTCGCTGCGCCGTTTGAAAAATCCTACGCAATTGCCCGGCCAAAAACGAAGAGCGCCTGTTGCGTGTCAATAAAACGTCAAGCAAACGTCGAAATCTCTTACGCCGTGTTCCGACACAGCGGCGCTGCCGGCCCTTGAGCCATGGTGGGTTTGCCCGGGCGCTGTCTCGACTGATTCATGCCGGGTTTTGCGCCATGGGTCCATGGGGCCCGGGCAGCGGCGAACGCCGGTGCGGGGGCCGGATTGGTCCATCCATGGAATGACCGGAGCCCCCGTAACATGTGTCGCCCGTGAACAAAATGTCGGCCGACCTTACACTTCCGGGCCGGCGCTCCGGGGCCGCTGGGGCAGGACATGCTAAGCATTTATTGGTGAAGCGAATTTTTTCGATGGCACAGGTCTTGCCGTCGAAGCCGCCCAGTGTGCGACTGACAATATGAAGGATAAACGCCTGATGCCAGCCCGGAAGAAGTCCGCCCAGCCGAAGTCCGAACCGGAAACCACCCAGGAGAACGAGTCCGCCGCCGAGCCGGCGGCCAAGACCCTGCTGTTCTACGAACGGCCGGTACCCCTGAACCGGGACCAGCATCGGGCCCTGCGTCTGACGCCGGGCAACGGCGACTTCAGCTTCGCCCGCGGCATCAACTCCGTGCCCGTCGCGGGGGTGGAGTTTCCCGAAGCCTGCCGGGACTATCCCATCGTGTTCGCCGGCAACAGCCCGCAAGAGGTGGTCCCCTCGGTGCTGCTGGGTCTGCGCCAGGACGAGAACCTGTTCGTCAACGCCGAGGGCGCCTGGCAGGACACCTACCTGCCGGCCTTCGTGCGTCGCTATCCCTTCGTCCTGGCCGAGAAGGAAGGCGGCGAGGAGGACTTCACGGTGTGCGTGGACGAGGGCTACCCGGGTCTGACCACCGAAGGCGAGGGCGAGGCGCTGTTCGACGAGGCGGGCAAGGAAGGTCCCTACCTGCAGCGGGTGCTGGAGTTCCTCAGCGAGTTCCAGGGGCAGATGCGCCGCACCCGCACCTTCGTGGACCGGCTCAACGAGCTGGGGCTGCTGGAGCAGAAGGTGATTCAGGTGGCGCCCGCCGGCGGCCAGCCGGCCGTCCTGCAGGGTCTGTACGTCATCGACGAGCAGCGCCTGCAGGGACTGGACGATGCGTCCATCCGTCAGTTGCTGGATGCCGGCGAGCTGGCGTGGATCTACGCCCATCTGCTGTCCCTGGGCAACGTCAACCGGCTCTCGGCGCGCCTGGACGCCGCAAACGCCTGAGCCGGCGACGACCGACCGCCGGCACCGCCGGCTTCTGTACCAGCCGATCGAATATCGCAGGGAGCGACTCCGGCACCGGTGAGTGAAGTGCCGCGCCGCCCTTGCGGCCTTTATGCATGACCCATGGCATCCCCGGGCGCCGGGTGTGTTGCCGAATAACACGGACGCGGGCCCGGATGAGCACGCCCCGTGTTTCGCAGGTTTAGAGGACAACAATGAAAACGAGCCGCTTCTTCCGCAGGGAATCCCGGGGCCGTCGGGCCGCCTCCACGCCGGTGCCGGCCCGGCTCCCGTCGGCGGCGGTGCATCCGCTGACGGCGGCGGTCATCATGGCGGCGGGCATGGGGGCCGCGCGGCCCGCTCTGGCCG
>DATFLG010000292.1:0-6347 GCA_035267985.1 Gammaproteobacteria bacterium
GGATTTTCTGCTCGATACCCGCTGGTCAGCTCTTCATGCCTACAACTTCATCCGCGCGGCCGGACACTGGGACCGTGCATTTGCCGTGCACGCCGGGGGGCGGGAGTTTCACATCCGCAGGGCCATGGACTACCTGCCCGACGCCCGGCTGCCGGCGCCCTATGCGGTCGACGGCGCCGACCTGCTCGTGCAGTTCAACCCCGGGGTGCTGCGGGTCAGGGAGACACGCCAGCCCTGAGGCAACTCACAGGTAGGGCGAGAGCAGCCACGCCAGGGCATCGCGCATCTGCACCGGCAGAGGCCGTGCATTGAGCTCGGCCAGGGACACCGGACGGGCGCGGGCGCGGGCGCGCTGGAAGTGAGCCACCAGCTGCCCCACGAAGTCCCGGTCGTACACCTCCGTCACCAGCTCGAAGTTGAGCCGCAGGCTGCGGGTATCGAGGTTGGCCGACCCCACCTGGGCGTAGTGGGCGTCCACCACGAAAAGCTTGCTGTGCACGAACGGCGGCGGCTGATAGTGCACCTGCACGCCGCGCTGTATCAGCTCCGCCAGCATGTTGCGGGTCGCCCAGTGCACGAACGGCAGGTTGTTCAGGCCCGGCAGGATGACGTGCACGTCGACGCCGCGCAGGGCGGCCGCCTGCAGAGCCGCCACCAGCTCCCGGGGCGGCAGAAAGTAGGGC
This sequence comes from Gammaproteobacteria bacterium, assembly GCA_035267985.1. Classification (GTDB taxonomy): domain Bacteria; phylum Pseudomonadota; class Gammaproteobacteria; order DATFLG01; family DATFLG01; genus DATFLG01. The sequence goes on from DATFLG010000292.1 coordinate 684, forward strand.
GTCATGAGCCACACCCGTTCCCGGGCCGCCGAGATCGCGCCCACGAGGATCATGGGCAGCTTGTCCACGTCCTCATCGGGGCCCTCCACGATGGTGCGGCAGATCGCTTCGCCGGGCCCGCCGGCCACCGCAGGGCTGAGATCGACGCCCTCGCCGGTCACGAACAGCCAGTCGTTGGCGAACACCTGCTCGATCTGGTTCACGACGGGCCCGTCCAGCTCGAAGTGCATGTCCACCACCCGCGCCGCATTGGCCTCGTGCTCGGCCAGGTGGCGGTCGCCGATGTTCATGCCGCCGGTGAACGCCTTGTTGCCGTCCACCACCAGAATCTTCCGGTGGTTGCGCAGATTGAAGTGGACGGTCGGCGGCAGCAGCTTGGGCGGCAGAAACCGGGCCACCCGCACGCCCCGGCGCCGCAGCACGGTGCCGGCTCGCGGCAGGGAATACCATTCCCCCACGCCGTCGAGCAGCACCCGCACATCCACGCCGCGCCCGGCCGCCGCCGCCAGTGCGTCGATGAATTCCCGGCCGGTGGCATTGGTTTCGAACAGGTAGGTGCTCAGATACACCACGCGGCGCGCGGCGGCGATGGCCGCGAGCATCCGGGGGTAGGCCTGCTCGCCGTTATGCAGCGTGGTCAGCGCATTGCCGCCCACCAGGGGCCGTCCGCTGACCGCATAGGAGATGCGGGCGTGGGCGGTGAACTCCGGGGGCACCTGCAGATCCCGGGCGGCGGGATCCCTGCCGGAGCCGGGCTCCGGGACCCGGCGTGCCCATATCCCCAGCTTGCGGGCCCGGGTATGGACCCGGTTGATCCCCAGCAGAAAGTAGAGCAGCGGTCCGCCCAGGGGAAACATGAGGCAGACCGCGATCCAGCCCATTGCGGCCGCCGGATCGCGCTTGTGAAGCAGGGCGTGTCCCGCGCTCAGCGCCGCCGCCGCCGCATGCAGCAGCAGCAGCCCCAGCTCCACCGCGGTGGTCATGGCGGGCCCGCGAGCGCGGTCATCGGGGTGCGGCGGCGGGGCTGCGCGCGCCGCGGGATGTCAGTCGTGCCTGTGTTGATCTTCTCTGGGAACCTCTTTGTTCAACTGCTGGAACTGTGCCGGCGTCATGCCCGGCAGCTTCTGCAGGAAGGCGACGATCGCCCACAGCTGATGGTCGGTGTGGGTGGGCCCCCAGGCCGGCATGGCGGTCATCTTCACGCCGTTCTTGACGATCCAGTAGAGCTGGGCCGCAGACCACTCGGGCGCGGCCTTGGACAGATCGGGGGGCTCGGGGGTCATGTTGCGGGGTCCCTCGTGGCGCTCCATGCCCGGGGCGCCGTGGCATCCCAGGCAGTTTTCCCGGTAGTGTTTGAATCCGGCCTTCACCATGTCCGGGTCCTTGAGGTTGTCCGGCGCCACGATGCCGGCGGCATGGCTCTCCACGGAACGCTCCATGGTGGTACTGAACACCCAGCGCCCGAACGCCGAATGAGGCACCGTCGCCGCGACGTTGTACATGCCCGAATAAATGAACGCGACGAAGGCCGCGCACCCGATCACGATCAGCCATATGGCGGTTTTGATAACGGTCATGCCACCTCCTTATGGGACAGTCCGGATTCTCTATGCAAGGCTTTTGGAAACGATCTCGTAGGTATCCCTGGACAAGCCGGGCCCGGCCAGGATCCGTTCGAGCTCCCCTTTCATCAACGCCTGGCGATCCGCGTCGTAGCGGCGCCAGTGTGCAAAGGCGCCGGCCAGGCGCGCCGCGATCTGGGGATTGAGCCCGTCCAGGGTCAGCACCTGATCGGCGACAAACCGGTAACCGGCCCCGCCGGGCTCGTGGAACCGCACCGGATTGCCCTGACAGAACGCGCCCACCAGCGCTCGCACCCGGTTGGGATTGCGCAGGTTGAAGGCGGGATGCTCCATCAGCGCACGCACCCGATTCAGGGTATCGGGCAGGCGCGAGGTCGCCTGGATGGAGAACCATTTGTCGATCACCAGCGGTTCCTCACGCCAGGTTTCGTAGAAGGCAGCCAGCGCCTCCTCGCGCTCCGGACTGTCCTCGTTGGCCAGGCACCGCAGGGAAGCCATGGCGTCCGTCATGTTGCCCGCCCCATGGAACTGCTCCACACAGCGTGACCGGATGGCCGCTTCGTCCAGCTCCATCAGGTAACCCAGGCACAGATTGCGCAGGCTCCGCCGTCCCACCGCGTCGGCGTCGAACGTATAGGGCCCCGGATCCGCCAGGGCGTCGTACAGCGCCAGGAGCGGCTCGCGAAGCGCCTCGGCGAGGCTCCGGCGCAGGAAACGGCGGGCCCCATGGACCGCGTCCGGGTCGATGACCTCCAGGAACTCGCCGACATAGGTCTCCGAGGGCAGGGTGAGGCACTCGGCCGCCAGGGCGCGATCCTCCCCCGGTGCCCGTGCGATGGCGCCGAACGCCTCCACCAGGGCCGGGGCCGGTTCCGTAGGCTCCCCCCGCCGGTCCGCCTCCACCAGCGCAAGCAGCGTGCCCAGTGCCAGCCGCTGCCCGGCTTCCCAGCGGTTGAACGGGTCCGTGTCGTGGGCCATGAGAAAGGCCAGCTCGGTTTCGCTCAGGTCCAGGTCCAGATGCACCGGCGCGGAGAATCCCCGCAGCAGGGAGGGCACGGGCTCCTCGTTCACATCCTCGAAGACGAAGGTCTGCTCGGGCTCGAAGACCTCCAGCACCCGGTTGCCGTCCCCGGCCCGGGCTTCTCCGGCCAGGCGCAGCGGCAGCTCCCGCCCGGTGTTATCCAGCAAGGCGGTGGCCAGAGGGATATGAAAAGGCTGCTTCTGCGGCTGTCCCGGCGTCGCCGGACAGCTCTGTCGCACGGTCAGGGTATAGCGCCGGGCTTCAGGGTCGAAGGCGCGCTCCACCTGCAGCCGGGGCGTGCCGGCCTGGGTGTACCAGCGCCGGAACTGCCCCAGGTCCACGCCGCTGGCGTCCTCCATGGCCTTCACGAAATCGTCCGTGGTCACCGCCTGACCGTCATGGCGCTCGAAATACAGATCCGTGCCCTGGCGGAAACGCTCCTGCCCCAGCAGGCGCTGCATCATGCGGATGACCTCGGCGCCCTTGATGTAGACGGTCGCCGTATAGAAATTGCCGATCTCCACGTAGGCATCGGGGCGCACCGGATGGGCCATGGGCCCGGCATCCTCGCGAAACTGCGCGATGCGCAGCACATCCACGTCCTGAATGCGCTTCACCCCCCGCGAGCCGATGTCTGCACTGAATTCCTGGTCCCGGAACACGGTGAAGCCTTCCTTGAGACTGAGCTGGAACCAGTCCCGGCAGGTGACCCGGTTTCCGGACCAGTTATGGAAATACTCATGACCCACAACGTTTTCGATGCGCTGGAAATTGGCGTCGGTGGCCGTCTGCGCCTTGGCCAGCACACAGCTTGAGTTGAAGATGTTCAGGCCCTTGTTCTCCATCGCCCCCATGTTGAAATCATCCACGGCGACGATCATGAAAAGGTCCAGGTCGTACTCGCGCCCGTAGGTTTCCTCGTCCCATTCCATGGCCTTCTTCAGCGCGTTCATGGCGTGATCGCACTGGTCCAGGTTGTGGCGCTGGACGTACAGGTGCAGATCCACCTTGCGGCCGGACATGGTGACGAACTGGTCCTCGATGCGGGCCAGGTCCCCCGCCACCAGGGCGAACAGGTAACAGGGCTTGGGAAACGGATCGCTCCATCGGACCCAGTGCCGGCCGTCCTCCAGCTCCCCGGCCTGTTCCGGATTGCCGTTGGAGAGCAGCACCGGGTAACGGGCCTTGTCGGCCACCACCGTGGTGGTGAACCGGGCCATCACGTCGGGGCGGTCCGGAAAATAGGTGATGCGCCGGAAGCCCTGGGCCTCGCACTGGGTACAGAAGTTGCCGCCGGACAGATACAGGCCCTCCAGGGCGGTGTTGGCCCTGGGGTTGATGACGGTCTCCACCTCCAGGGTGAATGCCCCAGGGACCCGATCGACGGTCAGGGCGCTGTCGTCAAGGCGGTAGGCGTCCTCGTCCAGGGCCTCGCCGTCAACGGCGAGGGACACCAGCGTCAGGCTCTCCCCGTCCAGCACCAGGGGCCTGGACGGCTGCTGGGCATGGTCGTAATTGGCCACCATCGCCAGCGTGGCCCGGACCCGGGTCTCGGTTTCGTGGAGCTCGAAGTACAGGTCCGCGCTCTCCACCCGGTAGTCCGGCGGCGCATAGTCCTCCAGGCGGACCGCCCGGGGTGTGCTCGAGGGGGCATCGATAACCATGACAGGGTTCCTGCAAATTGGGTGTCAACGGGGGCGGTTTGCTTCCCATGGTAGCAGGGGGCCGACGGCGCTGCACCGCGGGGGCTGCCCGCAACCCGTCGATCCCCCTGCCGATTTCGGGGATAGTCCCGCCCCCCGTCCCGGCGCTGGCCCGGGTGCCGCGGCCCTGGTACGCTGCCCCGCCATGGCCGCAGACGACATCACTTTCATCGACACCCCCGCCGGACTGAGGGATTTGTGCGCCCGGCTTGCCGGCCTGGAGTGGGTAGCCCTGGACACCGAGTTCCACCGGGAAAAGACCTACTACCCCAAGCTGTGCCTGATCCAGGTGGCCACCGCCGACCACGTGGCCTGCATCGATCCCCTGGCCCTCGGGGACCTCGCGCCCCTGATGTCGGCACTGGAGGCCCCCGGCCTGATGAAGGTCTTCCACGCCGCCCGCCAGGACCTGGAGGTGTTCCATCAGCGTTTCGGACGGATTCCGACACCGGTGTTCGACACCCAGCTGGCCGCGCCCCTGCTGGGCCATCCGGAGCAGATGGGCTACGCCGCCCTGGTGGCCGCCGAGCTGGGGGAGCACCTGGGCAAGGGCCACGCCCGCGCCGACTGGACCCGCCGTCCCCTGCCCCCGAAGCAGCTGCGCTACGCCGCCGACGACGTGCGCTACCTGGCCCGTCTGTATCCGCGGCTGCGCGATGCCCTGGCCGCCCGCGGCCGCCTGGCCTGGCTGGAGGAAGACTTCAGCGCCCTGGCCGACCCGGCTCAGTACATCAATCCGCCGGCCGATGCCTGGCGGCGGATCCGGGGCATCGACCGGCTGCGCGGGCCCGAACGCTCGGTGTTGCAGGCGCTGGCCGAGTGGCGCGAGGCCACCGCCCAGGGCGAGGACCGGCCCCGGAACTGGGTGATCAAGGACGAGACCCTGCTCGACCTGGCCCGCCAGAACCCCGTGACCGCCCAGGACCTGGCCCATGTCCGGGGCCTCAGTGAGGGCACCCGGCGCCGCCACGGCGAGCATCTGCTGAAGCTGATGGCCCAGGCCCGGGAACGGCCGCCCCGGCCCCTGGACGGCGCCGGCCGCCCGGTGCGCCTGGAACCCGCCCAGGAGGCGCTGGCGGACCTGCTCAGCGCCACCGTGCGACTGGTGAGCGCCGAGCAGGCCATCAATTCCGGCGTGCTGGTGTCACGGCGCGACCTGGAGCGCCTGGCCCGGGGCGTCCCGGTTCGGGAGGTGCTCCAGGGCTGGCGCTATGCCCTGGCCGGACCCACCCTGCAAAGCCTGCTCGCCGGGCACACGAGGATGGGCGTGCACGAGGGACGTGCCACCCTGAGCGACAAAGGCGACTGAGCCGGCGGCGCGACTCCTTCAGGACAGCCCGCCTCCCAGAAGCCGGCC
>DATFLG010000293.1:0-3254 GCA_035267985.1 Gammaproteobacteria bacterium
AAAGGCGCGACGCTGGCTCGAGGAGCGGGGGATCACCTACCGGTTTCATGACCTGCGCAAGGACGGGCTGGATGCCACCCTGCTCGGGGCCTGGGAGCGCGCGCTCGGCTGGGAAGCCCTGCTCAACCGTCGCGGCACGACCTGGCGCAAGCTCTCCGAGGCGCAGCGTTGCGGCCTGGACCGCGACCGGGCAGTGGCCCTGATGCTGGCGCACCCGACGCTCGTCAAGCGCCCCGTGCTGGACCTGGGCGGGAGCATTCGCGTAGGCTTCCGCCAGGGCGAATACGAACAGGTTTTCCGGTGAGCCTGCCATTCCGGCGGGCCCGGCACCCTGCCCGGGCGTTGACACCATGTCCGAAACGCTGGCTTTAGCCCAGTCGCTGATTGCTCTGGCATCGGTCACGCAGGCCGATGCCGCCTGTCAGGCGCTGCTGGCCGAACGCCTGGAGCTCCTCGGATTCCGCTGCGAGCACCTGGGCTTCGGGGAAGTGGACAATCTGTGGGCCCGTCGCGGCACCGGCGGTCCCCTGCTGGTATTCGCCGGCCATACCGACGTGGTGCCCCCCGGCCCACGGGAGGCGTGGCGCTGCGATCCCTTCGCTCCCGAGATCCACGACGGCGCGCTCTACGGCCGCGGGGCCGCCGACATGAAGGGCAGCCTCGCCGCCATGATCACCGCCTGCGAACACTTCCTGGCCGGCAAACCCGAGCCCCGCGGATCCATCGGCTTTCTCATCACCAGCGACGAGGAAGGCCCGGCCGCGGACGGCACCCGCCGGGTGGTCGAGCACCTGCAAGCCCGCGGCGAACACATCGACTGGTGCATCGTGGGCGAACCCTCCAGCACCGAGCAGGTGGGCGACGTGATCAAGAACGGCCGCCGCGGCTCCCTGAGCGCGACGCTCACTGTGCTCGGTACCCAGGGTCACGTCGCCTATCCCCAGTTCGCCGACAACCCTGTTCATCGCGCGGCGCCGGCGCTGGCCGAGCTTTGCGCCACCGAATGGGACGGCGGCAACCGCCACTTCCCACCCACCACCTTCCAGATCTCCAACATCCATGCGGGCACCGGGGCCAACAACGTCATCCCCGGCGAGCTGCAGGTGCTGTTCAATTTCAGGTATTCCACAGAGACCGACGCGGAGCAGCTCCAGCAGCGGGTCACCGAGGTGCTCGCACGCCACGGGCTGCGCTACCGGATCGAGTGGGCCCATTCCGGCGCGCCCTTTTTGACCGAACCCGGCCCGCTCACCGAAGCGGTGTCGGCGGCAGTGCGCGAGGTGGCGGACATGGAGCCGGCGTTGTCGACCGCAGGCGGCACGTCCGACGGGCGCTTCATTGCACCCACCGGCGCCCAGGTCGTGGAGCTGGGGCCGGTGAACGCCACCATCCACAAGGTGGACGAGCATGTGCGGGTGGCCGACCTGGACCGGCTCTCCCGGATCTATGAAAGAACGCTGGTGCACCTGCTGTCCTGACCCGGGACACGGCACCGCCATACAGAACAACAACGAGCCCGAAACAGCGCGGAGGAGGATACATGGCACTGGCCAAGGCACGGTTGCTGGGCCTGGCCCTGGCGGCCGGCATGCTCAGCGCGTGCTCCATGGGACAGATGGTCGTGCGCGGGTCCCAGCCGCTGATGGCCGGCGGGTTCAAGGCGATGAACCGCGAGACGGACCTGAAGCTCGCCAAAGCCGCCATTCCGGCCAATCTCAAGATGCTGGAAGGCATGATCATCGAAGATCCCGACAACGCCACCCTGCAGCTCTACGCCGCCCAGGGTTTCTATGCCTACGCTTTCGGCTTCGTGGAACTGCACGACCGGCAGCGGGCGGGCAGGCTCTATGAACGGGCCTTCGGCCATGCCCGCCGCGCCCTGCGTCTGGCCGGCCTGCAGGGCGATCCGGCCACGCTGCCCCTGGACAAGCTGCACACAGAGCTCCAGCGTCTCGACACCTCCGCCGTGCCCGCCCTGTTCTGGACCGCCACCTGCTGGGCCAAATGGATCGACATGAACCGGGACGATCCCGGCCGTATCGCCCAGCTCGCCCGCGCCGCAGCGCTCATGAAGCGGGTAGTGGCGCTGGACGAAGACTTCTACTACGGCGGGCCGGACCTGTTCTTCGGCGTCTACTACGGCAGCCGTTCCCCCATGTTCGGCGGCAATCTCAAGCTCTCCGCCCGCTATTTCGCCAAGGCGCGCGCAGTGACCGATGGCAGACTGCTCATGGTGGATGTGCTGCAGGCCCAGTTCCTGGACCGCCAGCGCCAGGACCGCCAGGCCTTCCACGAGCACCTGGAGGCGGTCATCCATGCGCCGGAAGACCGGCTTCCGAACATGGCCTTGTCCAACCAGATGGCCCGTCAAAGGGCCCGCTACCTGCTGCAAAAGGAGGACGCGTGGTTCTGAATTCCGGGTCCAGAGGGCGCCAGCGCCTGCTGCTGGCCAGATGGCTGCTGATCGCGCTGCTATTGCCCGGCGCCGCTGCCGGCGCGGCCGGCCACTACACCCTCAAGTTCGCCACCCTCGCGCCACCGGGATCCACCTGGATGAATCTTCTCCAGAAGTGGGGCCAGGAGGTGAAGGCTCGCAGCCACGGACGCCTGGTGTTCAAGTTCTACCCCGGCGGCGTTCAGGGCGACGAAACCGACGTGCTGCAGAAGATCCGCTTCGGCCAGCTGCAGGGGGCCGCCTTTACCGGTTACGGCATCGGCCATATCTACTCGCCGGCCCGGGTGCTGGAAATGCCGTTCCTGTTCCGGGACTATCCCGAGATCGACTACGTGCGGGCCCACCTGATGCCGTCATTCCGCAAGGGCTTTCGCAACAACGGCTACCGTCTCCTGGGCTGGATGGAGGTGGGCTTCGTGCGCTTCTTCTCCAAGGAACCCATCCACTCACTGGATGACCTGAAGAAGCGGCGCATCTGGCTGTGGCAGGGAGACCCCCTGGGTCGGGCCTTCTTCGACGCCAGTGGCCTGTCGCCGGTGCCCCTGTCCATTACCGAGGTATTCACGAGCCTGTCCACGGGTCTGATCGACACGGTCTACTGCACGCCCCTGGCAGCCATCGCCCTGCAGTGGTTCACCAAAGTGGGCTACATGACCCGGCTGCCCATGGCCAACGGAATCGGGGCTCTGGTGGTTTCCGACCGCTTCTTCAACCGGCTTCCCGATGATCTGCAGCGGCTGCTGGCCGAAACCGGCAAGGAAACGGGGCACAAGCTCATCCAGGCAACCCGGAAGGACAA
>DATFLG010000294.1:0-3525 GCA_035267985.1 Gammaproteobacteria bacterium
TCCACACTCATGTTCTCGGGCATGATCAGCACCATGCGGTAGCCGCGGATGGCCGCCGCCATGGCCAGGGCGATGCCGGTATTACCGCTGGTGGCCTCGATCAGGGTGTCTCCGGGACGGATGTCACCGCGTTCCTCGGCGTGACGGATCATGCTCAGGGCGGGCCGGTCCTTCACCGAACCGGCCGGATTGTTGCCCTCCAGCTTGACCAGCACCGTGCCGGAACCGGCCTGGGGGAGGCGCTGCAGGCGCACCAGGGGGGTATTGCCGATGAACGATTCGAGGGTGGGAAAAACCATGACCGCTAGTGTACTGCATGCACGGTGCGGGAACGAAGCCGCCCCCGCGCAGTCGCTTTGACCGCCCTCCTTATTCCCTGCACCATAGCCGGGGAATACCCGCCATCGAACCGGCCCGCCCCGTCCAGGAGCCGACAGCCAGGATCGGCAGGACGCGGCCGGCGCCCCACCACCAGCAGAAGCGGGGAATGACCGTCAACTCAACGGGGAAGTTACCGGCCATGCATAGACGTACCAGAGTGACCGGCGCCCGCACGGCGCGCCGGGGAGCCGTCACGGGACTGTTGCTCCTGGGGGCGCTGCCCGCCGCGGGCCTGTGCGCGGACCTGCCCTACACAGTCGCCTCCGCCAACCTGCCCAGCGAGGCCTATTTCCTGCAGGCCATGCCGGTGGTACTGTCAGCCACGCATCTGGCCCAGCGCAAGGACCAGGCCCCGGCGGCGGTGACCGTCATCGGCCACCGGATGATCGAAGCCAGCGGCGCCACCGACATTCCGGACCTGTTCCGGCTGGTGCCCGGCTTCCAGGTCGCCTATGCCAGCGGCAATCAGATGGTGGTCACCTATCACGGCATGAGCGACGAGTACGCCAAGCGCATGCAGGTGCTGGTGGACGGGCGGTCAGTGTACGACCCCATCAACGGCGGCGTGGACTGGGCCAATCTGCCGCTGGCCATCGAGGACATCGACCATATCGAGGTTGTACGCGGCCCCAACGGGGCGGCTTACGGCGCCAATGCCTTCCTGGGCACCATCAATATCGTCACCCGCCATCCGGCCCAGGACCAGGGCACCTTCTTCCGCGCCGCCGGCGGCAGCCGGGATTTCCGCAAAGGGGTGGTGCGCCACGGGGGACGGCTCGGCGCCCTCACCTATCGGGCCACCCTGGGATACCGGGAGGACGACGGCTTCGAGGGCCGGCACGACTACCGCCGGATCTCTCTGGCCACCTTCCGGGGGGACTACCGGGCGACGGCCCGGGACCACCTGGAAGTGATGACCGGTTATGCCGGCGGCCCCCACGGCGCGGGCGTCTCACCCACCAGCGACCTGGAGCCCCTGCACCGCTCCGACGTGCACGAGCACTTCGAACAGGTGCGCTGGCGCCACACCAGCCCGGGCAGCGGCGAATACAGCCTGCAGTTCTACCACAACTACCGCCGGGTCTCGGAATTCGCCCGACAGCCCATACTGGCGTCCCGGGAGCTGGGTATCACGCCCGCCCAGTTCCAGGCCCTGACCGGGGAGCCCGACCAGCACCTGCCCCTGAACTACAGCACCCTGGAGCACCGCTATCAGCTCGACTTCCAGCACCATCTGCCCCTCAACAGCCGGACCCGGCTGGTATGGGGCGCCAGCGCCCGCCTGGATCAGGGCGGCGGCCCCCAGTGGTTTTCGCGTCCGGACCTGATCGAAACCCGTCTGTACCGCCTGTTCGGCAACGTGGAGTGGCATCTGCGGCCGAGCCTGGAGGCCAATCTGGGCGCCATGGTGGAGAAAAGCAGCCTCACCGGCACCCACCTGGCGCCGCGGGCCGCCCTGAACTACCGGTTCCGGCCTCACCAGACCCTGCGTCTGAGCGTCGCCCAGGCATTCCGCATGCCCACCCTGTACGAGGACTTCGCTCATACCGGAATAGTGACGCAGCAGGGCACGCCCCTGTACATCCGCTTCATCGGTCCCGGCAACCTGCGGCCCGAGCGCATCGTCTCCTACGAGCTGGGCTACCTGGGCCGGTGGGAACGCTATGGGGTGTCCCTGGATGCCAAGGCCTATCACGACGAGATTTCCGACTGGATCGCCAAGGTGGACTACAAGCAATATCCCCAGCCTTACGGGGGCACCCTGAGCGGTCTGGTGTACAACAACTCCCGGGGCGTGATCGTGAACGGCGCGGAGCTCTCCCTGCGCTACCGTCCACAGCGCCAGACCACGGTGCTGTTCAATTACGCCTACGCCCACGCCAGCGGCGTGGTGCTCAACAGCATCGACCCCCCCAAGCCGCCCGAATTCCGCACCCGGGCCCATACCGTGCCCACCCACACGGAGAGCCTGCTGGTCATCCAGCAGCTTCCGCGCCGGGTGCAGCTCAGTGCCGTCTACTACAGGGTCAGCCCCATGCGCTGGCTGGGCAACGGCGACATCCTGCACGGCCAGGACCGGCTCGATCTGCGTATCGCCAAGGGCTTCCGCGTGGGCAACGTGCAATCCAAGGTATCGGTGGTGCTGCAGAATGCGCTGGACAACTACACGGAGTTTCGCCATGAGAACATCTTCAAGCACCGCCTCTACGCCCAGCTGGACGTGACCCTGCCCTGACGGCTGACGGCGTCCCGGACAGGCCGAGCCATGAGAGCCGCAACGCCCCGCCCCCGCCACCCGGTGGCCCGCCTGGTCCTGGCGCTGGCGGCCTTGTGCGTCTGCCTGCTGCCGGGGCCGGCACCGGCCGCTGCGGCCCGGGTGGCCGTGGTGATGAGCGCCAACGGGCCCATCTACCATCGGGTTCAGTCCAGCCTTGTCACCAGCCTCGCGAACGCAGGCGCAGACTCGGTGACCAGCACCTGGGTCCTGCCACGACCCGGACAGGCACCGCCGGCGGCCATGGACGACTACCGGCTCATCGTAGCCATCGGGACGAAGGCGACCCGCTGGGCCCTGCACCGGGACGGCGACACCCCGGTGCTCAGCCTGCTGGTCCCGGAAGTGACCTTTCGGGCCCTGCTGGGCGAAGCCGGCGCCGCCGGGGGGCATCCGCCGGCCTCGGCGGTCTACCTGGATCAGCCGGTGGAACGCCAGCTCGATCTGGCGCGGATCGCCCTGCCCGGCGTCGACGCGGTCGGCGCACTCCTGGGGCCGAACTCGCGGCACCTGCGTCCGGCACTGGAGCAAGCGGCCCGCTCCCGCGGGCTGACCCTTCACCTGGCCACCGTGGGGCCCGGTGAGCGCCCGCTGGTGGCCCTGGAAAGCCTGCTGGAAGACAGCGACCTGCTGCTGGCCTTGCCCGACCCCGCAGTATTCAATCGCGAGGACGTGCAGGGCATCCTGCTGACCACTTACCGGGCCGAGGTTCCGGTGATCGGCTTCTCCCACGCCTATGTACTGGCAGGGGCCCTGACCGCCGTGTACAGCACCCCGGCACAGATCGGCCGTCAGGGCGGTGAGCTGGTCGCCGGGATCGCCGCCGGGGGTTGGCGGCTTCCAAAACCCCAGTATCCGAAATACTATAC